>JBBITV010000088.1:0-11072 GCA_037440585.1 Chloroflexota bacterium | reverse complement strand
CAGCTCCCCGTCGCTGGCGAGGCGTCATCCATCATGATGGTCTCGATCTTGTATCCGGCGACCTGGCCTCCCCAATCCTCGACGGCCATATCCGCGGCACGCTTCATCGCGGTGCCCTCAGGGATCATCGCGCCCTGCATTGGCCAGCTATAGATGAGCTTAATCACACCCTTGGTTGGCTCGGCCGCGGCCGGCGCCTTCGTCGGCTCAGCAGGTTTGGGTGCCGCCGGGGCCGGGGTCGGCGCGCCGCAGGCCGTTGCAAGCAGCGCCAGAACCAGCAGCCCAGCTACCAGCCACAGCATCCTATGCATTTTCATGTTCGTTTTCTCCTCCTCCAGATTCAAACGTTCAGGGCGATCCATTGCGGCGATTCTAGCAAATCCACTCGATTTTGTCAAACCGCCGACTCATGGGACTGTCCATTGTAGGAATTGTAGGAAAAGATGGCATCTTGTCCCATAATGGACAGAAGGGACGTGTTCTGCTAAAATTGTGCAGGAAAAGCTGTCAACGGATTAAGATGCCTGCTCCCTACTGAGGGATAGTGCTGATGACCAAGTATATTTTCGTAACCGGTGGCGTGGTAAGCTCGCTCGGAAAGGGGATTGCTGCAGCAGCTATGGGGCGGCTACTCAAAGCACGTGGAGTACGCGTGGCCGTCCAGAAACTGGATCCCTACATTAACGTGGACCCGGGCACCCTGGGACCCTATGAACACGGCGAGGTGTTCGTCCTGGAGGATGGCGCGGAGACTGACCTGGACCTGGGCCATTACGAGCGCTTTATCGATGAGAACCTGACCCGCGCCAGCAACGTTACTACGGGTCAGGTTTATTCTGAAGTGATCGCCAAAGAACGGCGTGGTGATTACCTGGGCAAGACCATCCAGCTCGTTCCCCACATCACTAATGAGATCAAGCGGCGCATTGCCCTGGCCGCACGCACGAATAACGCTGAAGTGCTGATCGTCGAGGTCGGAGGTACGGTGGGCGACATTGAGGGGCTGCCGTTCCTGGAGGCGATCCGGCAAATGCGAAAAGATGTCGGGCGCGACAATGTGCTGTACGTGCATGTGACCTTGCTTCCACACATTGGCGCTACGGGCGAGCTGAAGACCAAACCGACCCAGCACTCGGTCAAGGAACTGCGCAGCATCGGCATCCAGCCCGACGTCATTATCTGCCGCTCCGACTTCCCTGTTGAAGACCATCTGCGGGCGAAAATCGCGCTATTCACCGACGTCGAGCAGCGCGCGGTTATTCCGGCGGTGACTGCCCAGTCCATCTACGAGGTGCCTTTGATGTTTGAGGCAGCCGGGCTGGGCGGGTTGATTGTGGAAAAGCTGCGCCTGCCGGCCGCCGTCCCGGACCTGGCAGAATGGCGTGACCTGGTCCACCGCATCAAGGAGCCCAAACCGGTTGTTCGCATCGGCATCGTCGGCAAGTACGTCGAGCTGCCGGATGCGTATTTGAGTGTCAAGGAGGCGCTCCAGCATGCCGCTCTGCAACAGGGACTGGATTTGGAAATTGACTGGATTGATTCGGAGTCCCTGGAGCGCGGCCGTGGATTCGACCGTCTGGCCCGGGTGCATGGCATCGTCGTGCCGGGTGGGTTTGGACATCGGGGCATCGAGGGCAAGATCGCGGCTGCGCGCTTTGCGCGCCAGAACCTGGTGCCCTATTTCGGCCTATGCTTGGGGATGCAGATCATGGTGATCGAGCTGGCACGCCATGCTTTACAAACCGACGAGGCGAACAGCACAGAATTTCACCGCGCGACCAGACACCCGGTCATCGATCTCCTCCCGGAGCAGCGGGATATCGTTGAGTTGGGCGGGACGATGCGCCTGGGCGCGCATCCCTGTCGTGTCGTGCCTGGCACACGCGCCTGGACTGCTTACGGTCAAGAGGTGATCAGCGAGCGCCGTCGCCATCGCTTTGAGGTCAATAATGCCTACCGGCCGCTCCTCAACCAGGCGGGTCTCATCATCAGTGGCACGTCGCCGGATGGGCAACTGGTGGAGATCGCAGAGCAGGCCAACCACCCGTGGATGCTCGGGACCCAGTTTCATCCCGAGTTCAAATCACGCCCGAACCGGCCACATCCCCTGTTCCGTGAGTTCATCACAGCGGCAGGGCGGGGGCTGGGCCGGCAGGAGCCGTTGCCACTGGATGGGATGGTGGTAATGGAAACGGTGCGTGAAACGTGAAAGGTAGACAGGTACACAGGGAAACAGGTACACAGGGAAACAAGTACATTCAAGTACATTAAGGAGGGCAATCCCTGTTTCCCTGTGCACCTGTCTACCTGTGTACCCTTACACGTTTCACGTTTCACGCATCCTGTGGTACAATACGCCCGCATTTCAAGATGGAGGCCTGCATGGAACTCCGTGACTATGTGCGTATCCTGCTTCGCCGGGGCTGGATTATCGTCCTGGTGGCGGCCGTAGCAGCAGTCAGTGCGCTGGGGTTTAGCCTGCTCCAGCCTACGATCTACCGCGCCAGCATTATCGTCAAGGTGCAGCCAGCCCGATTGTCGGACTGGGGCCAGACCCAGGCGATTAAGGATATCCTCAACACCTTCACCCGTGATATTCTCACCGAGCGCATGGCAGCGCGCGTGGGCGCGGAACTGAAGATCGATCTGCTGCCCCGCGCCCTGCTGGAAAAGATTCACGCCAGCCCCGACGTGCAGAATTACGAGATTCGCATCGATGCTGACGACCGCGATCCGCTGATTGCCACCCGGATTGTCGAGCGCTGGGCCTACGTCTTCAAGGATATTCGCGACAAGGCTAACCTGGAGCTAGATCAACGGGATCGCGTGTTGGTCGATACGCGTGACCTCGCGCGCTATGAGCTGTACTCCCCGAAGAAACGGATCAACGTGGTGGCCGGCGGGGTGCTGGGTGCGCTTTTGGGTACCTTGATTGTTCTGGCCCTGGAATACCTGGAGGCTGGGACCATCCGCTCCACCGAGGACGTCGAGCGTACGCTAGGCGTTGCCGTGTTGGGCGCCATCCCGCCTATGACTGCACCGCCGGTTGCTGCCGAGCCCGCCGCGCGACGCTGGTGGCAGGTGTGGCAGCGCGCTTGAGCGGTGGAAGACCAATGACCAACTCTCGAAACGCATCCCTGGTGACCTTGGTTAACCCCCGCTCGGCGGTCGCCGAGGCCTATCGCAGCCTGCGGACGAACCTGGAGTTCTCCAGCCTGGACCACCCGCTGCGGACGATGATCGTCACGTCGGCCACACCTGAGGAGGGCAAGTCAGTAACCCTGGCGAACCTGGCTGTAACGATGGCCCAGGCGGGGAAGCGTGTCATCGTCGCGGATTGCGATCTTCGACGACCATCCCAGCACCGGCTGTTTGAGCTACGCCAGAGCCCCGGCTTGACGACGATGATCCTGGAGGATGGCGCGCTGAGCCGTCCGCCACTTCAGCCCGTAAGTGTGCCCAACCTGCAGGTCCTGACCAGCGGCCCGCTCCCGCCGAACCCGGCCGAGTTGTTGAGCTCGCAGCGCATGAGCGAGGTGATCAAGACGCTGGCGGAGCAGGCCGACGCGGTTCTGTTTGATGCGCCACCTGTTATCGCCGTCACCGATGCGGTGGTATTGGCGGCCAAAGTAGACGCAGTACTGCTGGTCGTCCAGGCCGGCCGGACGAAGCGCGAACACGTGGAAAAGGCGAAAGCCTTGCTCGACAAGGTCAACGCCCGGCTGGTAGGCAGCGTGCTTACGAACGTGCAGGCTGACTCAAGCCTGCAATACTATTATACAACGCAAGAGTAGGTAAGGTGCTTGCATGAATGACAGGACTTACGTATGTCCTGTCAACGAAACATGATCGACATTCACGTTCACATCCTGCCTAACGTCGACGACGGCCCGTCCACGCTAGAGTATGCCGTGGCGATGGCTGAGGTCGCCGTCGCCGACGGGGTGGCTGAGGTGGTGGCGACGCCTCACAACGCTCACTGGCGTGGGTCCGGCTTCCGTGCCTGGACTGGCCGGCAAGTTGACAACTTACAGGACGAACTCAACCGGCGCGGTATCCCTCTCAAGTTGTGGCCGGGCACAGAGGTGTACATCGATCTCGACCTGGCGCTGCAAATGCGCGAGGAGCGCGCCTTTACCCTGAACGGCTCGCGCTACCTGTTGCTCGAACTCGGGTTTCATACCTGGCCGAGTTACACCGAACAAGTTTGCGCCGAGTTGCAACAGCATGGTATCTGCCCGATCCTGGCACACCCTGCTCGTTATCTCGCTGTCCAGAGGAACCCGGCGTTGGTCTACCCGCTGGTCGAGCGCGGCGTCCTGACGCAATTGACAGCCGGTAGCATCGCTGGCGATTTTGGCCCCCGCGTGCGTGAGACGGCGCGTATCTTGCTGGACCACAACCTGGTCCATATCATTGCCTCCGATGCCCACGACGCCTGGAATCGCCAGCCCGTTCTGTCGGCAGGGGTGAAGGCCGCCGCCGAAATCGTGGGCGAAGAGCGCGCGTGGGCGATGGTGACCAAAGTACCGGACCTGGTGCTGCACGATCAACCGGTTGCGATGGAACCACCCATCGAGATCAAACCACGCCAGCGATGGTTTTGGATTTAGAAAACCGATGACAACAACTTTCCCACTGCCATTAGGTTTCAGTAATCGCACTGGGCTGGCGCGGACGGCAGTGCTCCCTTATGGTGCATTTGCGCTCTCCGCCGAGAAGGAAACCCTACCGCCCCGCGCCTCACTTGAAGTTGACGATTGGGCCAGGCGCTACCAACAGTTAATTGACAAACCCCGTGCGAGGTATCACATCCATGACCGAAGAAAAAATGACCCGGGCCATTCGATCGGCACTGGGGCTGTTTAAGACGGAACTGAAGGCTGAACTAATTGATCCACTACGGGCCGACCTTGAGGCTAAGATTGACCAATCGGCCCAGGCATTGCAAGCCGAGTTCCACCAGGCCAACGAGCAACTCCGGGTTGAGCTCCGCCAGGCCAACGAGCAACTCCGGGCTGAGCTCCGGCAAGCCTTGGACGAACAGGCCAGCGATATAGTAGCCAGCATCATTAACGGGGCTCTACATCCATTCATGGACATGGTCTCGGCGGATCGGGAACGCTTCGACGGTCGTATTGGGCGGCTCGAGGAGCGCGTGGATGAGGTAGAGGGGCGCGTAGGCGGCCTGGAGCGGCGGATGGTGCACGTAGAAGATGAATTGGGCGGGTCCAAGACAAGCTCGAAAAGCGCCGGAAAAGACCTGAGTGAAGGAGCCAGCCCGAGATGAAAGGTCTGATCCTTAGCGGCGGCAAGGGCACGCGCCTCTATCCCCTCACTTACACCAGCGCCAAACAACTTGTTCCCATTGCTAACAAACCGGTCCTTTTCCGTGTCATCGAAACGATCCGCGACGCTGGCATCACCGACATCGGTATTGTCGTAGGCGACACGGCGGCGGAGATCAAGAACGCCGTCGGCCAGGGGCGGCGCTGGGGAGTCCAGGTGACTTTCATTCAGCAAGAAGCGCCCCTCGGCCTGGCCCACGCCGTCAAAATATCACGAGACTTTCTCGGGGACGACCGGTTCGTGATGTTTCTGGGCGATAACGTGATCCAGGGTGGCATCGCCAGCCTGATCCGCCAGTTCGCCGCAAGCGACTGGAACTGCCAGATCGTCCTGACCCCGGTGGCCGAGCCGCAGCACTATGGCGTCGCCGAGCTGGTTGACGGACGGATCGTGCGTCTGATTGAAAAGCCCAAGGACCCACCAAGCAACCTGGCGCTGGTTGGCATCTACATGTTCGATCACCACGTCTTCGAAGCCGTCAACGCTATTACCCCCTCGTGGCGCGGCGAACTGGAGATCACCGATGCGATCCAGTACCTGGTTAGCAAAGGCTATGAGGTCTATCCCTACATCCACCGCGGCTGGTGGATCGACACCGGCAAGCCTATCGACATGTTGGAGGCCAACAACCGCATCCTGGACGAGCTGGATCACCGCATCGAAGGCTACGTCGACCGGGATTCGCAGATCAATGGCAAGGTGACCGTCGAGAAAGGTGCTGAAGTGATCAACAGTGTCATCCGCGGCCCAGCCATTATCGGCGAGCACACCCGGATCGTCAACTCTTACGTCGGCCCATTCACCTCGATCTACCACCACGTCCTGGTCGAGAACAGCGAGATCGAGCACAGCATCGTCCTGGAAAACACCAAGATTATTGACATCCCGCACCGCATCGAAGACAGCCTGATCGGGCGGAATGTGGAGATTGTGCGTTCGCCGATTAAGCCAAAGGCGTATAAAATGACATTAGGGGATAATAGTAAGGTGGGGATTTTGTGATATGCCATCTCCATTTCCCGGTATGGATCCGTATCTGGAAGGCTCTGATCAATATGCGGTTGCCCGTTGTTCCCGTGCCCTTGCTGCCAGGCGATCTGGATGTCGCTTTGGATTTGCAGTTAGCCCTGGACACGGTGTATGACTCGTTAAGATTTGATTTGTCAATAGACTATACGCGCCCACCGGAAGTGCTTTTGGAAGGCGAAGCGGCAGCCTGGGCCGAGCAGTGCCTGCAGGCGGCCGGGGTGCTGCCAGGGAGGTCATGATGGCATCCGACCCGTACGAAATCTATCGGACGCCTGCGACGACTGTCGAGGCTGCCATCGGCCGGTGCGAGCCAGACGAGGCGCTGGGCCCGCCCCCCCCTTCTCGGCCCGGCTCAACCTGGACCGCGACGCTTTCCCAGAAGCTATCCCACTGCCAATGACGCTGTGGTTGAGCGACCATGCCATGGACCGGCTGGCGCTGACGGCGCCGGATTTCTTTGACTGGCACAGCTTGCTGGCCAGTTTCAACCTGCCCGGGGTGGACGTGGCGGAGCGCAGCGCGGAGCTCCCCATCCCGCCACGGACGGAGTCCGCCCCCTTCGGTGCGGGCGTCCTCTCCGCCGAGGCCGCCGCGCGCCAACTGGATGCCCTGCACGACCAGGCCGCCCGGTTCCGCCAGGCCGGGGCCGATCCCGAGGCACGCCGCCGCCTGGCCCAGACCCTGGAGGCCATCGCCGAGATTTACCTGGATCAGCCGGTCTACAAGGACTGGCAGCTCGCCGTGCAGCCGCTGCAAGAGGCGGCCGGCATCTACGCCGAACTAAGCGAGCGCGGTGCTGAAGCCCAGGCACTCGCCAACGCCGGGCGGGCTCTGTACTGGATCGACCACTATCTGGATGCCCGGCGCTGCTACCGCCGGGCACTGGATCTCTACCAACAGGTTGGCGCCCGGCTGGGCGAGGCCAACACCATCCAGGCGTTGGGCGACGTGCATAGAGCCCTGAGTGAATACGTGGCGGCGCGGGGGCGCTACGAGGAAGCCTTGCCCCTCTATCGGGCCACCGGCGACCGGCTGGGCGAGGCCAACACCCTGACCGGGTTGGCTGATCTGGCGTTGGCGATGGGCGACGATGCTTACGCACAAGCCGCGTATGAGAATGCGCTCGGTGTCTTTCGCGCCATTGGCCTGGTGCATAGCGAGGCGATCCTCTACCGCAACCGGGCTTATCACCTGATCGAGTTGAACCGCCTGGACGAGGCCGCTGCCGATTGCGCTCACGCACTGGAGCTTGAACCGAATCACCCCTACAGCCACGGACGGCAGGGCTATCTGCACCTGGCGCGGGGTGAGTACGCTTGGGCGCTGGCCTGTTTCGAACGCGCCCTGGAGCTGTCTCCGGCAGGCCACTGGCACTTTGAGCTGGCTCTGGCGCACCTGGGTCTGGGGCAGGTGGATCAAGCACGGGAGGCGTTACAGCGCGGCCTGGCGGAGGCGACGGCGGGGGAGCGGCGGGAGATGGTGCGCTGGCTGCGCCGGCTGGCCGGCCAGCAGCCAGAACTGGAAGACATCACTACGCTATTCCTGGAACAACTTGGCATCGATCCGACCGACAGGGAGGAAGTGAGCGTTGAATAATCTACTGATCACCGGCGGGGCCGGCTTCATCGGCTCGAACTTCACGCGGTATGTCCTGGAACGGTATCCCGACTACCGCGTCGTCGTGTACGACAAGCTGACCTACGCTGGCAATCTGACTAACCTCGAGGACGTCGCGGAGCGCTTCGCTGACCGCTACACCTTCGTGCGGGGTGACATCTGCGATGCCGGGCACGTTGAGCGGGTGATCCGCGAGCATGGGATCGATACCGTGGTGAATCTGGCTGCGGAGACCCACGTCGATAGGTCGATTATGGCCGCCGACGCTTTCATCAAGACGGACGTCTACGGGACCTACGTGCTGCTGGAGGCGGCGAAGAAATTTGGGATCGAACGGTACCATCAGGTTAGCACTGATGAAATTTATGGTCAAGTGCTGGGGGGTTCCTCAAAAGAGACGGATCCGTTGGTCCCTCGCAGCCCCTACGCCGCCAGCAAAGCCGGTGGCGATCTTCTCGTTAACGCCTACTTCGTCACCCACGGCGTCCAGACAACGATCACCCGTGGGGCGAACAATATCGGGCCGTTTCAGTACCCGGAGAAAGTGGTCCCTCTCTTCATCACCAACGCCATTGACAACCTGCCGCTGCCCCTCTACGGCGATGGCCGCCAGCAGCGTGATTACCAGTACGTCCTCGACCACTGTGAGGCAATCGACCTTGTGCTGCACCAGGGCCAGCCGGGTGAGATTTATAACGTCGGCACCGGGGTGGAGACGTACAACATCGACATGGCACGGCAAATCCTGGACCTGCTGGGCAAGCCCTATTCCCTGATCCAGCACGTCGCCGACCGGCCCGGCCACGACCGGCGCTACTCGCTGAACTGCGACAAGCTCAAAGCGCTGGGCTGGCAGTCGCGCCACACCTTTGCCGAGGCCCTGGAGAAGACGGTGCGCTGGTATATCGACAACGAGTGGTGGTGGCGCAAGATCAAGTCGGGTGAGTACCGTGAGTACTACCGGAAGATGTATGGGCAGCGGGCTGTCATCGCCGGGCCCGCCGGATAAATATGCACGCTAACGATGAATTTGGACCAGATTTGGACCAGATTTTGACCTGGCATCACTAGAATTTCACGGGGTCGGACTTCCGAAGTCTCCGAAGACCTCGGAAGTGTGGATTGAACTGGGGTTTGACCAGTGCATAGGCTATGTATATAATCGTGAGGAAGTTTACTTCTGAGAATCGTTTCTCTAGTCTCTAGCGGAGGTATTGAATGAGCGAAGCGCAAGCCGTCCCCCGGCGCGTCTCTGTCCCAGCGTACACAGCCGAGCAAGAAGAAGCTATTGAAGGTCTCAGCCGCCGTGAGTTTCTCAATTATGCCTGGTTAGCATCCCTTGGGCTCTTTTTTGCAGAACTGGCTGGAGTCACTTATCTGTTTTCGATGCCCCGTTTCAAAGCCGGGCAATTTGGAGGCACATTCAGCATTACCGCTGACCAGATTCCCTCAGTAAACGCTGACCCGGTGCCCTACAACGACGGCAAGTTCTGGCTCTCGACTACCGAACGCGGTGTCGCTGCTCTTTATAAGGTCTGCACCCACCTGGGCTGCATCTTCGACTGGAAGCCGACTGAGGGTAAGTTCATCTGCCCCTGCCACGGTTCGCAGTTCCAGCGTGACGGCACTTTCATCTCCGGACCTGCGCCCCGCAGCCTGGATCGTTTTCCCATTGTCGTCGTCACTGCGGCGGGCGCGGAAGTGGCTCGCTCGGATGCAGCCGGGAACCCGATCCAGGTGACCGGGCAGGACATTGCTCTCAAGATCGACACGGGCAAGCGCATCATGGGCCCACCACGTGGTACTTAACATTTCGGGTTTCGAGTTTCGGGTTTCGAGTAGTAAGTGAATTCCCAAACACGAAACCCGGAACCCGAAACGCGAAACACACGAGGTATGAATGTATGATCGGCTTCAGTGATTTACGCGACATACGCTCACAACTGCAAGACAAGCTCCGCTCGATCAATCTCCTGGCGATGATCAGTGCCAAGATTGAGGAGACGACGCGGGCGGTCACAGCCGGGTTGAGCCCGCGCGAGCTCCGCGCTATTCTCCGCGGCGATGACATCACCGAAAAACCCAACCCGCGCTACCGCCTGCACACCAAGTCTTTCTGGTTCCATCTGCGGCCGCGCTACTACCAGCGCGGCTCAACCTGGTTCACCCACACCTTCCGGCTGGGCTGGCTCAGCACCTTCTTATTCGTCATCGAGACGTTTACCGGCATAGTCTTGATGATCTTCTACGCCCCCTCGCCCGAGCGCGCCTACGGCGACATGCTAACCATCCTCAGCAATGTCCCCTTCGGCCAGTTTATGCGTGACCTGCACCGGCTGGGAGCCGAACTGATGGTGATCTCCGTGACGCTGCACATGTTCCGGGTGTACCTGACCGGATCATTCAAAGGTCCACGGTCGTTCACCTGGCTGACGGGTGTGGTCTTGCTGATAGTAACTCTGTTCCTGAGCTTCAGCGGCTACTTGCTGCCGTGGGACCAGCTTGCCTACTGGGCGGTGACCATCGGCACCAGCATGGCCGAGGCGGCCCCACTCTTCGGCAACGAGGTCAACCTGTTGCTGCGCGGCGCACCGGATATCGGCGCAGGCGGATTGTTGCGGTTCTACCTGCTTCACATATTCCTGCTCCCGATGCTGGCGGTGATCTTCATCAGCGTCCACTACTACAAAGTGTCGCGGGAGCACGGCATCTCCCTGCCGGCAGTGGTGGAGGAAGGCAACGACCCCGAGGTCAAGAAACGTGGTCTGGAACGGGTGGACTTTATCCCGGATCTGATTACCCACGAAGTGTTACTCGTCGCCGCCGGGCTCTTTGTGATGATCCTGGCGACAGCCTTTTATTTTCATGCGCCGCTGGAGCACCACTCCAACCCACAACGCACGCCGCTGCACACGACCGCCCCCTGGTACTTCCTGTGGCTGCAGGGCATGCTCAAGCTCGGTGACAAGACTCTGATGGGGGTCGTCCTCCCGACGCTGATCTTCGCCCTGCTCTTTGCTGTGCCCTACATCGATGAGTACTGGGACCGCATCTGGGGCCGCCCTTCCAGGCGACTG
>JBBITV010000087.1:7336-11126 GCA_037440585.1 Chloroflexota bacterium | reverse complement strand
CAGAGCGGTTCACGGTGGGGGAGCCAGAGGTGCTAGACGCGGTGGCGCGACTGGCTGCAGAGCACGACGCGACCCGGCGCCAGTTGTGGGAGGCCAGAGATCGACTGCTGGACCTGGAGGCTGCAGACCTGGTTGCGCGCGCGGGCGTGTCGGGCGTGCGGGTGATCCAGCAGGCGTTCGTAGGGCGGGACTCGCAAGAGGTGCGTGGCCTGGCGCAGCGCATCGTCGCTCAGGAGCGGACGGTGGCGCTGCTGGGGATAGCCACGGAGCCAGCGCAACTCGTCTTCGCCCGCTCAGCCGACGCAGCCGTCGACGTTGGGCAGATTCTTGGAGAGGTCTGCCGCGAATTCGGCGGGCGGGGCGGTGGGAAGCCCCACTGGGCGCAGGGCGGCGGATTTCCGGCAAACCAGCTCGACCGGGCGTTGGCACGGGCCAGAGAGAAGCTTGCAGTTTAGATAATACTGTTCTTCATTCAGCCAGGTTTGATTTGCTATAATAGCCCCTCATGTGCATAATATTAGCATAGTTGGGCATCCCGCGAACAATACGTCGGTTCAACTGAATCCTGCCATCCTTTCACTCCCGCTGCACCAGAAGTGCTATCTACCAGTCGCCCCACACCATCGCCTTCGTGACCAGACCGCCAGCGACCACGGATGCGTAACCTCACGTGGCATGTTCTGCGGGAACAACAATGCCCGGACCGGAGGTTGGAGGCTATCAGCCGGGACGACAGTGCTCTAGAAGGAAGGACCTCGTGGATACTCTCAGAATACAGCTCTTTGGCCAACTACGGGTCTATCAGGGCGAGAGATGTCTCAACAAGTTTCCGACTAACAAGGCGCAGCACTTGTTTTGCTACCTGGTGTTGCATCGTCAACGCTGTCATTCCCGGAACGTGTTAGCCGGCCTGTTCTGGGGTGACAGCCCTGAAGAACAGGCCCGAAAATGCCTGCGCACCAGCTTGTGGCGGCTGCGGAGCTTGCTGGAGCCCGACCGGAATCTTCAAGGGGCGTACCTGATCATCGAGAACGACGAAATCTGCTTTAACACCCACACTGACTATTGGCTGGATGTGGAAGAGTTCGAGCGGCTGGCCGATAGCAGATGGCAGATGGCCGATGGCTCCCCAAACCAGGATGCTACCAGCCATCTGCAGTCAGCCATAAGCCTATATCAGGGGGACCTCCTGGAAGGCTGCTACGAAGACTGGTGCCTGTATGAGCGGGAACGGCTCAAAGAGATGTTTCTAAGCGCCCTGGCCAAATTGATGGCCTGCCACCGCCGCGGGGGGGCATATGAAGAGGCGATCCGTTGCGGCAATCGGATCCTGAGCTATGACCCTTTGCTGGAGGAAGTGCATCGAGAGATAATGCGCTTGCATTGCCTGGCAGGCAACCGGGGCGCCGCCTTGCGCCAGTATCGTCTGTGCCAGACTATCCTGGCCCAGGAACTGGGAATCGAGCCGATGGAGGAGACCACAGCCCTATATACTCAGATTCGTCACTCTGAAGACACCAAAGGTGGCAACCGAGAGATAAGAGACACGAGCTCTTCTTCTCTTGCGTCCCAGGTGGATGGTGCCCTCAGCGAATTACGGCTGGTCCAGGCCGGGTTTCAACAACTGAGTGCCCGTTTCCAAAGAGGTGTGGAGACGCTGGAGACTCTCAGGGAGGTATTGGGCCAGACACGTAGATGAGGATGCATAATATAGACTTTTTGGACAAGCTCTGTGACGCTTTTGTGGCGTTCTTGAAACGCCTGTGTGACGCCTGTGTGATATGCTGCTATCGTGAGATAGCAGCTTTTTGTTTGCCCTGGTCATGACGGGTCGAGATGGATCCTCGATATGTTCATGCGTTCGTAGTGAAACTATGGCTGGAGCGCAGAGAGATCGAAGGTGCTAAACCAGAATGGCGTGGTCGCATTGACCACGTACAGAGCGGCAAACGGATCTATTTTCGCGACATCGCTGAGGTAACCCACTTTATCCAGACGTTCCTGGAAAGCACGGAAACCTTGCGGCCTGAGTAAGTCGATGAGGAGTTCAGTGCTTGGCTACTTTTGCTGACCGATTGCTGGTCTTTCTTTCTGATCCGGCGAATCTAACCACGTTTCTAAACGGCATGAACCTGGGCCCCTTCTTCACCGCAGACTTTCAGACGCGTTTTAACTCCGAGTTCTGGCAGATCGCTCAGGTCGCGGTGGGCGCAACCAGGCGGTTCAAGTTCGAGTATCCCACCTGGATAGAAACTCGCATCATGGGGCGGGAAGATCACCACGGTAACGCCCAGGGAAAAACCAACATCGACTACAAGTTCTATGGGCAGGAAACAGCCCTATGGACCGACGCGCTCATCGAACTGGAGACCACCTGGTCGGTAGACCAATTCCCCGGTACCGTGGTGACTTCGCCGGCTGCGCCACCCACCTTCGAGGGATTGGCCAGCCTGGTCTCGGTCCTCCGCATCGACGTGAACAATCGTCCCCTCGACCGGTCGGGCACACCGCTGGCTAACGTCACGCTGGACAACCAGGGCCGGCTGCAGACCGACCCGCCCAACCCCATCACCCTGGCCCTTGACCCGTTGGCCGGCGCGCTGCTCCGGCCGGACGGCACCATCCACGCCCTGGTGCTGCTGGAGCTGTTTCCTCGGGTGGGGCCAGCTACACCGCTCCTCGGCGCACCCCTGGGCGAGGATGGGCAGCCACTTCGCAACCTGCGCATGGACAATCGTGGTGCGTTCACCGACCTGGCGGGCGCGCCGGCAACCCTCGATCCGCTGACCGGCCTGCCAGTGGACAGCGCGGGCAACCCGGTGCGCCCCGCCCGGCTGACGATCCCTGACGGCGGCACGGTGGACTACCGCCTCTTCTTCGCGTTGCCGGTGCAAACTGACCGCCTGATACTTAACTTCGTGACTCGACTCCACCTGTTCGTCACGCCGGAGTTCAATCTGGTCAGCGACCTGCGGGACGTGCTCGCACTGCGGCACAGGCTGGAGCAGCGGCATGACTACCTGCTCAGCCTGAACGACACAGCCAACAAATGGCCACACGCCTTCGCTCTGGTGTATGAGGCCAATGCGCTGGCCGGCAGTGGGCTCAATCAGGGCGATGTACGCCGTCTTGGCGACCGCATGGGTGTTCTGATTCACTTCTTCGCCGAACCATAGGCGAAGGCAAACAGGAGGTGAAAAATCCATGAGCATTCAGTACGTGACCGTTAAAGTAGACACCACCGGCCTCTTCCAACCGGTGAGCATGGCCCAGGGGGTCGTAGGCATCATCGGCCCGGCGGTGCCAACCAGCTTCGAGACGCGCAATCCGGAGCTGTTCACCCGACCGTTGGTCGGCGTGCGCGGCGAGCCCTACGACCGGGTCGTGCGCGTCATCCCCATCAGTAGCAGCAACGAGCCGCTGGGGGCAGATGGCAAGCCGCTGGGTGGCACAGCCCCCAACTTCGTGGACTCTCTGGGGCGCGATGTCAACGGCAACCCCATCAAGGTGCCCGGCCTGAAGATCGACGCCAACGGCAATTTTGTGGGCAATGATGGCACGACAGCCGTCGAGGTGGACCGGACCGCGAACAAGCCCAAGAAGTACGACGGCACCCTCTACGAGTTGGCCTATCGTTGGTTTCCCACGGCGGAGAAGGTGGCGCCAGCAGTATTGGGTGCGCCGGCAGACCGCAAGGGTCGCCCCATTCCGAACCTCCGCATGGACAGCGATGGCAGCTTCACCAGCCTGGACGGCGCCACCAACTACCCGGTGAACCCCGCCACGGGCT
>JBBITV010000087.1:0-7290 GCA_037440585.1 Chloroflexota bacterium | reverse complement strand
ATTACCAACCTCTACTTCGGACTCAGTGAGCTGGCCAAGTCCATCAACCTGGCTCTGGTCAACGGCGCGGTCAAGGTCTGGGCCTTCCGCACGGATCGCGCCGGCGGGACGCCAACAATGGACGATGCCTTTGCCGATTTCGTGAACAAGCAGATCAACATCGTCTGCCTCTCCAAGACGACGGACGCGCAATCCATCACCGACCTGAAAGACCACGTCGAGCAGGCTTCACCCAACGATGCCGGTGGCGGTGGGACTCGCCCCCGCATCGGCGTGGCCATGCTGCCCAAGGAAGGCTGGAAGAACGGCACAGGCAAGCCGAGCCAGAAGCTCGCCGACTTCGGCATCGACTGGACCAGCAGCCGTATGGCATTGATCGCGCACAAATCGGACGACGACGTGGCCGCGGCGGCGGCCGGGGTCATCGCCCGCTACGATCCCTGGATCAGCCTGACCATGAAATCGGTGACCGGGATCAGCCAGACCGAGAGCTTCACCGACTCGGAGATGGCGGTGTGGCTGGACCCGGAAGCCCAGGGCATCGTCCAGGCGCGGGTGAACCCCATCGTGGATCCGGAGTTCCTGGCCGGTGCCGGGCTGGTGATGGGTGAGAGCTACACCGCTGATGGGACAGGCCAGCGGCTGTACATCGACATCGTGCGCACCATTGACGACCTGGCGTTCCGGCTCAAGGCACACCTGACCAACCCGAACGTCATCGGCACCATGCGCATCAACCGGCCCGGCCTGACCGGTCTGCGCACGGTCGTGGCCGCGCTGCTGGACTCCCGGGTGGCTGTAGGTGAGATAGATAGCTACTCCATCGACATCCCACTGCTGGGCATCCTGCAAAAGGACCCGGCGCAGCGCACGCCGGAGGAGACCCAGCAGATTAACACCGTGCAGAACAGCCGCCGGCTGGAATTCAGCGTCTCGGTGGACTACGCGGGCGCCATCCACTATCTGATCGTCACCCTCAAATTGGTCTAAGAGCTTGTCCAAAAAGGTTCGTAGTGGGCGTCTATCCAGCGCCTAAATAGCGCACTAAAGCTTGTGGTGAGCGAAGCGAATCCATGCGCACTACGAGCACTAGATATGGGCTTTTTAGACAAGCTCTAAGGAGTGGTCTAAGGAGGTCACGCTATGGCGGATTGGGATACCCGATTAGCCGTGATGGTCGGGACGGAGATAATCACCCCCATCGAGTCTTTCAACCCGACCTTCACCACAACCTTCAGAGTGCAGCATTCCCTGGAGAAAGACAATGTCGGCTTTGTACGACAGCCGTTCACCTTCACCTTTGCCATGACGGTGCGCGCCATTGGTACGCCCAATGCGGCAAATGGCGTTGCCCGATTGACGAAGATGGCCCTGGAGGGGACCGAGTTCCAGATCTCCATTGTGCGCGCCGAAGACAGCCCGGGCAACGAGTGGTCGTTCCAGCAGGTGCTGTTCAAGCGCTGCTTCATCACCTCGGCCTCGCCCAGCAACCTGACCTTGCAGGACTCGCCCACGGCGACCTTCAATGGCATCTGCTTGCAGTACGAGCTGACCGATCAGGAGGGCACGAGAGTCACGAACGCCTAAACCGGTGAGGTACCATGTCCAAAGTCTTCGAACACGACAAATTCGTCCTGGTTGGGGCGATACCGCTCTTCGCCGTCACCAGCATGACGCTGGATGAAACGTTCAAGATCCCTGAGATCGGCAAAGGGGACAAGAGCCAATGGCTGGGCAAGGTGGGCTATACCGTTTCCATCCAGGGCGTGTTGGTGGGGCCGGAACGTTTTTTCTACAAGGCGGGGCTGGAGGCGATGGCAGACCTGGGGATGGTGCTCGCGTCGCTGGTGTCGATCCCGGGCCTGGGCGGCATCCCCCTGGTCTCCGGTCTGACGGTGCTGCCGGACATGCAGATCACCAGCCTCAAGTTTAGCCAGACCAGCCAGGAGTTTGGGGCTATCGGCGTAACCATCAGCCTGAAGCATTGCCCCAAGGGGTTCGTGGCCGAGCTGATCGGCCGGGGGCTGAACATGGCTGCGTCGCTGGCCGGCTCTACAGCCAACGTGGCGGCTGGGGTGCGCAGCATACCCGGGCCATTGGGGTGAGCACATGACACTAATCCCGCAGGAGAGCGACTTGCAGCGACTGCCCATCCAGCCAGAGGACGGCTTTCCCCAGGTCTTCTTGCTGAGCTTCGACGGCAAGCTATACCGCTTCACATTCAGCATTAGCTTCCTCACGCTGGAGCCGTTCAAGGTCTGGGAAGCGGGTGGCGGCCCCACGGCCGAGAAGATGCTGCGGCGCTCGCCGAGCCTGCCGTTGAGCACGTCCGGAGCCCGGGCCCAGTTGCCCTGGGAGCTGCAGGGCGAGCCGGAGCGGATGATCTACGTGTTGCCGCAGGAGCAATTGTACCTGGTGATGCGGGTGGAACGGGAAGACCTACCCGAAGACGGACGCCTCCAGGGCATTACCCGGCCGGTGCTGGACGTCCCGGTACGGGTCGGGGACCTGGTGTTCCTGTTCAAGAAGATGCACATCGCCCGGGGCAACCTGTTGGGACCCGGCAACTTCGGTTCCGAAATCGTGGCGGGGGTGATGGCGTATGGCGGATAACCGTTTCTTTCCCTGGTTCAAGCTGGAGCTGGCCGCCCTGCCGGTCGTAGCGCCCAAGGACGCATCGCCAGCGGAGATAGCGAAGTTGACGAAAGAAGCGACCGCCCTCGCCGCCGCGCTCAGAACGCTACTGCCGATCAACCGGAACTTTTACGAGGCCGACGTGAAGGTGACCATGCGTTACGCCTTGGTGGGCAACACCTTTGAAGTCACCGTCGCCGGGCTAAGCCCCGCCGTCTATGATGCCATTGCAGTGGGGAAGACCAGCCTGAAAATCACACTGGGCTACTACGCGGGGATGGACAAACAGGTCCTGGAGGGCGTCATCCAGAAGAAGAGCGCCAAGGCCGGCGAGTGCTTCTACGAGACGACACTGAGCGGCGTCGAGAAAAGCTTTCACCTCCTCCAGACCACGTGCCTCGATGACAGTGTCGTCTTCCCGGCAAACACGCCTATCGGAGACATCCTGGGCAAGATCAAAGAGCGGGCCAAGGTGGAGTTGAACATGCCCGGCGTTACCCCCGCTTCCGACACGCGCATCCCCCGCGAGTGGAGCTTTGACAAGAAATCGGCGCTGGCCGCGCTCAAGCGGATCCAGGAACGGTTGCGCCAAATCGACGGCTACAGCCTTTCGGTCCGGGATGGCCAGATCTGGTACGGGCGGGCTGCCGCCCGGCTGAATAACGCCGGCCAGGTCATCGCCAATCCGGTGTATTCTTACGATAACTACCTGGTCAAAACGGACCCGGCGGACGAAGACCGGGGCGGGCAGCGCAGCCCCTGCGTGAAGAAGGAGAAGAAAGCCACCCTCCTGGGCTACGATTTTGAAATGCTGGGAGACCCACGGCTGCGGCCGGGTGACACGGTACAGTTCAAGGTCAAGGAGAAGGATGAGGAAAAAGTCGTACCGCTAACCATCGAGTCGATTACCCATGACTTTTCACGGACGCGGGGATACCGCTGTACGGGCCGTGCCCTGAAGGCAGAGACGTTCCTGGATAACGTCTTCAAAGCGATGGCGCCCGGAGCCGAGTCGGTGAGCGAAGAGGTCAACAACCTGCTGGCCCGCAACCAGGAGACCTACCCGGCGGTGAACGTGGGCGACATCACCGACTACACGGCTGAGGAGCACCTGGCCAACGCCAAGTTGGGCCTTGAATTCGAGCCGGCGATGACCTCGCCCAGCGTTCAGGTGCGGCTGGGGGCCAAGGGCTTCACCCTCGAACGGCGGCCGATGGTCTCACCCTTCGCCTGGAATCTCTGCGGGCTGGTGGTGCCGGTTTATCCAGGGATGCGGGCCGTAGCCGTCCACAACCGCTACCTGCGAGAAGATGCACTCATCAGCGGTTTCATCTGGACCGAAGAGATGACGCCGCCGCCCAACCAGGCCGGCGACTACTGGCTCAGTCTGCCGCTGAACGTGCCCTCGAACCGGCCGCCGAACAACAGCGACAAGGCGGCCAACGACCTGACCACCGGCGACGGCAAACGCGTGATCCAGCTCAAGGGGCTGCGCATCACCATTGGCAATGGGCTACTGCCGAACCTGGGCACCCGCCCCAGCAACGTGGGTACCGACGACGAGCTACAAATCGAGCACAGCTCAGGGGCCAAGATCACGATGAAGGCCAACGAGATCAAGCTGGAAGCGGGTGGGCGCACGTTGACGATCGCCAGCGGCAAGATAAGCGTAACCTGAGGATAACCATTCACTTTGTCACTCTGAGGCGAAGCCGAAGAGTCTCCGCGCGGTGAAGACGAGAGATTCTTCGCTCCCTTCGGTCGCTCAGAATGACAGACAGTCACATCGGAGAAATGGGCTATGGCTATGGTGGTTAGCGTAGGTGGCATCATCAAGTGTAGCCACGGCGGACAGCGGCGGCTGACTTCGGGCGATAGCCGGCTGAACGTAGACGGCAACAACGTCGTCGTGCAAGGGCAAGAAATTGGTTTGTCCTTTGCGCCAGCACCACCTGTGGTGATCACGCCGTGCCCTGTCCAAACGCCCGCGGGGAACCCGTCTCCTTGTACAGCAACGTTGGCTGCCACATCGGGCATATCCACCAAGCTCACCGTCGGCGGCCTGGGGGTCTTGCTGGATACCGCCAGGGGCAATGCCACCAATGCCCAGGATCCGAGTGCTACCTGGTCTATCGCCAATGCTGGCCAGAACAAGCTTGAGGCTGACGGATAGGAGGCGCCAATGGCCAACAACTTGACCACCTTGCCCGGCCTCGACCCCTACGACCAGAGCCTGCTCCTGCAAGACGGCGACCTGGTATTCCAATACAACGCCGATGGACTACGGGAGTTGCAGATGATCACGGGCATCGAGAACCTGGCGCAGGGGCTGCGGATCACGGTTGAGACACCATTGGGCAGCGATATCTTCAATCAGCTTTTCGGCTTTGACCTGTACAGCATCCTGCGGGGCGGCTATAACCTGGCCATGACCAAGCAGCTCATCCGGCTACACGTGGTGAAGACCATCAGCGGGGACGACCGGGTGCTGCGCATCGAGGAACTGGCCTTCGACGACGAGCCCCGCTTCGCCGAGTTGAACCCGGGCGCTGACCCGGCGGAAGCCAAGCGCCTGCGCAAGGTCACCCGCCGCTGGCGGCTCGATGCCGTGATCCAGCCAGTCACCGGCGAGCCGACTGTCATCCCCGTCGAAGTGACTGGTGTGTGAGAGAAAGCCTTGCGAGGGTTTTTGACACCTGCGCAAGCTCCCTGAGGATTGTGAGAGGAGCAAACTATGCCGAACGGCCAATCGCCGCAAGAGTATGGCGTCACGCCAGCGGGCTTCGTCACCAAGCCTCTGGGCACGATCCTGGAAGAGTCCTTCGCCCGCGCCCGGCAGATGTTCGGAGCCGACGTGGATCTGCGCTCGTCCAGCCCTTTGCGCAAGATCCTGGAGCTGTGCGCCGCCGAGGAGGCCCTCCTCTGGATGCGGCTGGAGGACCAGTACTACGCCAACTTCATCCCCACCGCCAACGGCCGCCAGCTCGATAACCTGGGGTATGACCTGGGACTGGAGCGACGCTACCTCTACAGCCAGGGGACGGTTAAGTTCAAATTAACCGGCAATCCTAAGGACGGCTGCATCTACGTCATCCCGCTGGGTACGGTGGTGCAGACGGCGAGCAAAATTCAGTTTCGCACCACGCAGCGGGTAGCATTGACCAAAGAGTCGCCGGAAGGAGAGGCTCCGGTCATTGCGCTGCGACGTGGGGCGGCGGGCAACGTGAATCCCAACGAGATCAGCGCGATCAACGCCGAATACGTGCGCCGCTTCTTCCGCTTCCCGCCGCCGGCCGGCCACGTCCAGGTGACCGTGCAGAACCAATTGGCCTTGACCGGAGGGGACGCGCTCGATGACGAACTGACCTTCCGCCGTCGCCTGATCGATCTGCCACGCACTATCTGGACGGCCGAGGCCCTCCGCCAGGCGGCGCTGGACGTGGACGGCGTGCGCGACTGCATCGTTTGGGATCCATATGGTGGCCTGGATCGGACGAAGCATTGGTACGGCAGCTTCAAGTTCAAGGAGCGCCTGCTCACCCAGGAACGGGATTTCTGTTCGCCCTACTTCTTCGACCTGGTGGTGGCGCCGCAACTGGGCGCGGTGTGGGAGGGCAGCGACGACCTGCCCGGCGTGCGCGACGACGTCGAAGCCGCGCTGCGAGACAGGCGACCCATTTCCATCTTCCCCAACATTCTGCGTGCCTGCGAGGTGGAAATTGGCGTTAAGGCCCAGGTAGTCGTCCGGCATGGCTTCGACCAGAATGCAGTGCTGTCAGAGGTGAAACGGCGTGTCGGCGACTACATCTTCCACCTGGAGATGGGCGACGACGTGCTGGCCTCAGAAGTACTGTGCGTCATGATGGACGTGCCTGGCGTGATCGACGTGCGCGACCTGCGGCTGGTGCGCTGTCCGCCTCGCTACGGCCGGGTGGTTTTCTGCAAGGAACTGGAATTTCAGGACAAAGCGATCGAAGCCAGTTGCGGCGACAACATCGTTCTCGATACCCGCGAGATTGCGGTGTTTAAGCCGGACTCAGACCTGATCCAGCTCGAGGTGCAGGCCCGATGACCGTGCTGCAATCCACGATCAGCAACCTCACCCTGCCGTACCGCCCGGGCGCCTACGTTCAGGAGATCGGGCTGGGCCACTGGACGGATCACGGCCTGACCCCCATCCCGGAGTACGGGCTGGACGACTACGCCATACGCCACGGGATCGCCCTCTGGGACATCCGGCCGGTCTACCTGGTGGCACCCCGCTTCGACCTGGACGACGAGTACGTCTGCCTGTCGTTTGACGTCCTGGGCTGGCCCGAAGACCAACCCAGGCCCCAGGTGCGCATCCCAGCTCACACCCCGGCCGGCACCACCTTTGTTATCCCCCTGGGGGACGAGGTGACCGGGGTGACCCGGCTCACGGGGTTGCGGGAGTGGCCGGAGCCGCCACCGGAGGCGCTCCCGGGCCGCGAGCGCTGGCAGGTCCTGGTCCTGATCGGCAACCTGGGGCGGCTGCTGTGGACTATGGGGTACGAAGCAGCTCAGTTCAATGCGGTGGGGCGAGACGTGGGGGCGCAGCGGCAACTGGCGACGGCCCACGGGCGCAGCCTGGACCTCATCGGCCAGGAACTGCGGGTCCCGCGCCTGCTTCCCTCC
>JBBITV010000086.1:0-11218 GCA_037440585.1 Chloroflexota bacterium | reverse complement strand
GGTAATCACCTCACTGGCGGCCGGTTGAGCCTCCGAACGCCGCAGCACTGCCCGCACCCGGGCGACGACCTCGCGTGGACTAAAGGGCTTAGTGATGTAATCGTCGGCGCCCAGTTCCAGCCCGATCAAGCGATCGGTCTCTTCAATGCGCGCCGTCAGCATGATGATGGGGACGGTCGACTCACGGCGGAGCGTGCGGGCCACATCCAGCCCGTCAATACCCGGCAGCATCAGGTCGAGGATGACCAGGTTGGGGTGCTCGTGGTGGAAGACAATCAGCGCTTGCTGTCCATCGTAAGCAGTTACCACGCTAAACCCGGCCTGCTCCAGGTAAGCTTTGACCAATTGTACAATCTTACGCTCGTCGTCGACGACCAGGATTTTCTTGCCCATCATCCGGCTCCGGGAAAGTTGCGCCGATAAGAAGTGTACTCCGGTCCAGGTAAATGTCAAATCACAAGGAAAACTCTCTACGGATCAATGACCAATGACCAAACCCCAACTCTAGGGTTTGGTCATTGGTCATTGGGATTTGGTTATTGGGTTATCGATTAGTAGCGGCTCCAGCCTCCCATCATGCCGCCCTGCCACCGGCCTGGCTGCAAGCCTGTTGACCCGGACGTTCCGCCGGGCGTTACACCGTGGCAACCACCCGAGCCACCCATCATCCCGCTGCCCATGTGGTCCAGCATGTTCTCGATGCCGAACTGTTGCATGTGTTGCAGCATCGCATCGGCCTGGGCGCGGGTCATCCAGCCCTGCTCGACTGCCTGATCCATATTCTGGCGCATGGCATCCAGCAGCGCCTGGCTCAGCGTCTCACGGGAGACCCCCTTTTCCTGGGCAATCTGGGTCAGGGTCTTGCCGGCGCGGAACTCGGCCCAGAGCTGATCCTGGGTCAGGCCCAAGGCCCTGGCTACCGTTTCCCACATCTGGTTGTGCATCCAGCCCATGCCGCCCATCATCCCGCCACCCCAACCCGGACCCATCATCCCACCCGGTCCCCATGGGGTCACCGGGGGCATTGGTCCCTGGGCAAAGGCAAAACCGACCACCAGCAATGCCGCCAGACCGGCCACCAGCACGGCTGTCGCAGCAATCCCACCTGGTATCCACACTCTCTTGGACATCGTCCGTCCCTCCTGTATGTTCATGGGAATCGAGGCTGTTGACCTCGTCAATCTTCAGGTACCATTATACCAGGCGGTTGTGAAGAACTCGTGAAGGAAGAGTGGGGAGATTGTGAAACTGAAAAAAAGCGGAACAGGGCTATGTCGCTTTGTGATACCGTTTGGCACGAAACTTGAACCTATCGGCACTTTATTGTAGTAGGGAATCACGGTATGATGATGATACGAAATTGGCCCGTCGGTCAAGCATATGAGGAGGTCACATTAGCAGCGAGGCGAGTATTGAAACTCTGGAAGCCCAGCCGGTCGTCGAGAAGAGGGGTGGCGTTCACTACGGCCTGGTCGTGATGTTTATGAGCCTCCTTACCGTGACCGGCGCCCTGGGCTTGGCCCGCTTCGGGTATACGTTGCTACTGCCAGGGATGAAGGACGGGTTAGGTCTCAGTTACACTCAAACCGGGCTCCTGGCGACCTGGAATCTCGTCGGCTACCTGTTTTTTGCAGCCGTGGGCGGGGTGGTCGCTGCGCGGTATGGGCCGCGGGTGGTCATCAGCGTATCGATGTTGCTGGCGGGTGCCGGGATGTTCCTGACGGGCATGGCGCCTGATTTCCTGATGGCGCTCATCATGCGTGCGTTGACCGGTGTGGGCAGCGCTGGAGCAAACGTACCGGTGATGGGTTTGCTGTCGGCCTGGTTTGCCACCCGGCGGCGCGGAATGGCGGCGGGAGTTGCAGTCGGCGGGTCGGGGGTGGCGCTGGTTCTCAGTGGGCCGCTGCTGCCGCCATTCATCGCGGCTTATGGATGGCGAGCCGGCTGGTACGTTCTCGGCATCCTCGGGATCATTATAGGGATCGCGGCCTATCTCCTATTGCGCAACCGGCCGGCGGAGAAGGGACTGCGGCCATTCGGGGAGGAGGCAGGCTACGTAGCGCCGGTTACGGCGGCGGCGCCGCGGGCATCGCTGAACTGGGGATTAGTGTACCGTTCGCCGGTGCTTTGGCACCTGGCCGCCGTCTACGCCATGTTTGGCTTTGCCTATATTGTCTACGCCACCTTTTTTGCGACCTATCTGGCGAAAGAAGGTGGCTGGAGCCCGGCGGCGGCCGGCAACCTGTGGGCCATGATAGGCTTCTTCAGCATCTTCAGCGGCTTTATCTGGGGTACTATCTCGGATAACATCGGCCGGAAGTACGGCCTGGCGCTAGTGTTCACCTTGCAGGGATTGTCACTGTTGATCTTCGCCCTGGTCCGCAGCCCGGCTGGCTTTTACGCCTCGGCGATCCTCTTCGGTTTGACGGCCTGGAGCATTCCTGGTATCATGGCCGCTGCCTGTGGCGACTACGTCGGGCCGCGCCTGGCGCCGGCTGCCTTGGGCCTGCTCACCGTCGTATTCGGCATCGGCCAGGCCTTTGGCCCCAGTCTGGCCGGTGCCATCGCCGATTCGACGGGATCGTTTGCGTTGGCGTTCGTCGTGGCGGCGGTGGCGGAGGGGGTTGGAGCTGCGGGAGCATTGTTGTTGAGGCGCCCAGTGGTGAATTTGTGAGAGCAGGGCTTTCCCAAAGTAGGGTTTGCCCCGCAATCTGTCATTCTGAGCGAAGCGAAGAATCTCGTTGTGCGTCGGAGAGACCCTTCGCTTCGCTCAGAGCTTGCCCTGAACGCAGTGAAGGGGTGACAACTTTGGGAAAGCCCTATTTGTGAGAGTGGGAGCATAGCTGAGCGATTCAATGACCCAATGTTCCTCAGAGTTCCCCTGAGTTCCCTCTGGCGGATTCAACGACACTTGAGAACGAGAACGGATCTTGAGGAGATACGTCACATGACCAAAACCTCCAAACGCCTGATGTCTGGCAACGAAGCCCTGGCCCGTGGCGCCTGGGAGGCCGGCGTCAAGTTCGCGGCCGGCTATCCGGGCACGCCCAGCACCGACGTGCTTGAGGCCCTGGCGCGCTACCCGGAAGTCCACGCCCAGTGGTCCGCCAACGAGAAAGTCGCGTTCGACGAAGGGATGGGCGCGGCCCTTGGCGGCATTCGCTCGCTGGTTACCATGAAACACGTCGGGCTGAACGTGGCGGCGGATGCTTTTATGGTATTCCCCTACGCGGGCACCAATGCCGGCTTCGTCGTCCTCTCCGCCGACGACCCGGGGATGCACAGTTCCCAGAATGAGCAGGATAACCGCTACTTTGCTAAGATTGCCAAGGTGCCGCTCATTGAGCCTGGACGGCCGCAAGAGTGCCATGACTTCATCAAAGTCGCCTTCGACCTCAGTGAAGAGTTCAAGACGCCCGTCATGTTCCGGACGACCACACGCACGGCGCATACCAAGGGCCTGGTCGCCTTTGGGGAGCGGGTCGAGGTGCCGCAGAAGACGTTCCAGCGCGACGTCCGCCAGTACGCTGTGCCGATCTACCGTGAGCGCCTGCGCCCAATCCTGGAAAAAAAGCTGCGCCAGATGGAAGCCTGGGCGGAGACCTGCCCGATCAACGTGATCGAAGAGGGCAGTACCGACGTCGGCGTCATCAGCAGTGGCATTGCCTACCAGTATGCCCGCGACGTTCTACCCGAGGCGACTTTCTTTAAGCTGGGGATGATCTACCCACTGCCGCGCCAACGGCTGATCGACTTCTGCAAGCGTTTCAAGATGGTGTACGTCATTGAGGAGCTGGAGCCGTTTATCGAGGAGCAGTTGATCACCTTTGGCATCACTAACGTCGTCGGCAAGGCACGGTTCACCAACGTCGGCGAGCTGAGCCCGGACTTGATTGCCCAAGGAGTGTATGGCACACCGGTTCCGGCCTCATTCGGGCAGGAGATTGCTATTCTGCCCCGGCCGCCGCGCCTGTGCGTGGGCTGCGGGCATCGTGGTCTGTTCAACGTGCTAAAACGGATGGGAGTGCAGGTCGCTGGCGATATTGGCTGCTACACAATGGGCGCGCTGCCGCCTTTCGAAGCGGAAGACACGATCTTCTGCATGGGCGCAAGCATCGGCAACGCTTTCGGTTTCAAGCAGGCCGGCATCGAGCGGACCGTCGCCATCATTGGCGATTCGACGTTCATCCACGCCGGCATCCCCAGCCTGATCGACGCGGTCTATAACCAGAGCCAGGTGACGACCATCATCCTCGATAATGATACGACCGGCATGACCGGCCAGCAAGTCCACCCCGGCACCGGGCGGACTTTGAAGGGCACTCCGACGCGCAAATTAGACCTGGAGGCCCTTGTCCGTGCCATCGGCATCGATCACGTCGCCGTGGTCGACCCGTGGGAGATGGACAACCTGGAGAACGCAATTCAGCGGGCCATGGCCCACAACGGCCCGGCAGTGGTGATCGCCCGGCATCCCTGCCTGATGATCCCTGAGCAGCGCCGCCTGGAGCGCACACCCTACCAGGTCATCCAGGACGAGTGTATCGTGTGCGGCGCTTGCTACCTGGTCGGCTGCCCGGCCATCACCGAAGTCGACGACTACCCGATCATCAGCGCCATTGACTGCACGGCGTGTACGCTGTGTGTCCAGATGTGCCCGGTGGACGCGATTCGGCAGAATTGAGGTAAACTGAGGTGCGAGGCACCTTTGGAGGTGCCTCGTGCCTGGTCACCTGAGGAGAGAATGCATGAGCCAGACGACGAATGTGCTACTGGCCGGGGTTGGCGGCCAGGGAGTGGTTTTGGCGGCAGAGATTCTGGCGCTGGCGGCGGCCAATGCCGGGTTCGACGTGCTTCAGGGCGAAGTACATGGCGTCGCTCAGCGTGGCGGCATCGTCCACAGTCACGTGCGCTACGGGCCGGTGGTCCATTCGCCCCTGGCGCAGGCGGGTGAAGTGGATGCCCTGGTCGGGTGCGAAAAGCTGGAGGCGCTGCGCTTTGCCCACTTTGTTAAGCCCGGTGGCGTGATCATCGTGAACGAGGAAGAGATCCCGCCGAGCCGTTTCCCTAACGACAACCGTCCCTATCCGTCTAACGCCGCTGGTTTCCTGCGGGCGAAAGGCTTCCAGGTCGTCGCGGTGCCCGCCACCGAGCGGGCGACGGCCCTGGGCGAGCACCGCGCGGCGAACGTCGTCCTGCTGGGCGTCCTGTCACGTTTCCTGGATATTCCGCGTGAAGTGTGGGACAAGACGTTAGTCGAGCGGATTCCGAAGAAGTTCCTGGAGGTCAATCAGCGGGCGTTTGTGGAGGGGGTCAGTCTGACAGGTTAGTCATCGTAGTTAAGGATGGAGTCAAGGGTTTAATCGAGTCCGCTCAACTGCCTGGCATAGGCGAACAGCGCCGGTGTGCCCCCGGTGTGCAAGAACAGGACCGTCTCATCCTGGCCAATCTCTCCCCGCTGCACCAGGTCTGTCAGGCCCGCCATTGCTTTCCCGGTATAGACCGGGTCAAGAAAGATGCCTTCAGTCCGCGCCACCAGCCGGATAGCTTCGATGGCTTCCGGCGTAACGATCCCGTACCCGGGCCCCAGGTAGTCTTCGAGGATAATTGGCAACTCAGACTGCGGCGGCGCCAACTGCAGGATTTGGGCCATCTCCGCAGCCAGGTTCTGAACCCGGGTCAGGCACTCTGCCCGAGGGCGGCTGACACTGAGGCCCCAGATGCGATATGGAGCCTGTAACCAGGTTGCCCCCAGCCACAGTCCCGCCAGGGTCCCACAGGCGCCCACAGCACACACCAGGTGATCAAGCTTCACTCTCTGAGTGATGCGCTGCACCTCCAATTCTAGCGCGCAATTGACATACCCTCAAAGGGGTGGGGAGGGTAGCCAGGGGAATGCGAGGAAGCTGGGATAGACGCATATGTCACCTCAGAATGACCAAATCCCAATTAAAAGTACACAGGTACACAGGTACCCAGGTACCAGGGGGTTAGCCCTGTTTCCCTGTTTCCCTGTGTACTTTTCATTGGGTTTTGGGATTTGAGATTAGGTCATTTGCCCGGTCCGCCTGGGTCAGAGCCACAACCCGGTCCACCGACTCGGGGCACAATCCCACCTGCTGCCGATAATCGAACAGCGCCCCGATCTCCTCAACGGAGAGGTGCTCGCGTAGGCGGGGTTCCTCCAGGAGCACCTCCTTCAGGGGGCGACCAGCCTCGAAAGCTGCCATGGCTGTCTCATATACGATGCTGTGGGCCGTTTGTTTGCCCACCTTGCGGGCCAGGGCCAGCATTACGCCTTCAGAGAGGATGTAGCCGCGAGTCGCCTCCAGGTTGCGGCGCATGGCGTCCGCATCCACTTCCAGGTGGGCGACCATGATCTTCGCCAGGCGGAGCAAGCTGCCCATCATCACGCACGCCGGGGGGATGGTTGCCCACTCGACTTTCCAGGACCGGCCATCCCGCTCGTGGTCGTGGACCAGGCTCTCGCTGAGGGCAGCGGCGTGGTGGCGGACCAGGCGTGACAGGGTGCCCAGGTGCTCGGCGATCTCCGGGTTGCGCTTGTGGGGCATGGTGATGCTGCCGACGACCCCGGGCACGAAGCCCTCACGCACTTCCCCCAGCTCAGGACGTTGCAGGTTGTAGACCTCGTGGCCGATTTTGTCGATCGTGGCCGCAACGAGGGCGAGCGGGTTGAGAAACTCGGCGAAGGTATCGCGCGCCGTATCCCAGGCGATGTCTGGCGCCTGTAATCCTAATTGCTGGAAGAACCGCTCTTGCAGCTCGAATCCTACCTGCCCGAAAGATGATAGGGAGCCGACCCCACCCGAGAGTTGCCCGACCGACAGGCGGGGGTGGATCTCCTTCAGACGTTCGATATGGCGCCGGATCTCACGGACCCAAATGGCTACCTTGAATCCGAACGTGATGGGCAATCCCGGCTGGCCGTGAGTCCGCCCGGCCATCAGGGTATCGCGGTGCTGCTGGGCCAGGTTGAGCAACAGGCCCTCTAACTCCCGCAGGTCACGGAAGACGATGTCCCACACCTGCCGCAGGGCCAACACCGTCCAGGTATCGGTAATGTCCTGGACGGTGGCACCGTAGTAGACGTATTCGCCGGCGTTGCCCCGGCACCGCTTTTGCAGCGCCCGGATGAGCCCCAGTGTAGAATGGCTGGTCTCCTCGTAGCCCTGGCGCACCTCGTCCAGGTCCAGGTTCTCCACCCGGGCGACGCGAGCGATCTCATCGGCTGCCTCGGCCGGGATGAGACCCACCTCAGCCTGGGCCTGGGCCAGGGCGACGATGACGTCCAGCCAGGCCTGGGTCCGGGGCACGTCGTCGAAGATAGCCCGCATCTCGTCGGAGCCCCACGCCCGGCGGTAAATGAGGGAATCCATCATGTGGATGGGCATAGTCGGCACCTCGCTTGTTCAAGGGTAACAGCGGGCATGGCTCTCGACCTCCGGCCAACCTACCTACGATGCCTCTGGCGTCGACCAGCGTGAGCCGCGGGCAGCTATGTCTCGCAGCGCCTCGACTATCTGGGGTGGGAAACCGGTGATCTCAGCAAAAGTCAACAGAGGATCCGGCACCATCTCGGCCCACAGCCAATCGACG
Source organism: Chloroflexota bacterium (assembly GCA_037440585.1). Lineage (GTDB taxonomy): Bacteria > Chloroflexota > Anaerolineae > Epilineales > JBBITV01 > JBBITV01. The sequence goes on along the minus strand of JBBITV010000086.1, from coordinate 3,601 downwards.
CGCAGCCAGAAGCCGGGCACGACGGTAGAGCGATAAATGCCGTCGTCGCCAATAGGGATTGGCCGGTAGCGACCCCGGTTATCCAGTACCCAGAAGTCGGCCCGCTCCTTGCCAGGACGTGAGTCAATGATCCAGTACTCGCGTACACCGGCCTCTTGATACTCGTAGAACTTCTCAGCCCGGTCGCGCGTCACGCTATCCTCGGGGATCAGCTCCACGATCAGGTCGGCAGGACCCATCAGCCGATCCTCCGTCAGCCGGGCCAGATTTTCCCGAGCCACAAACAGAATGTCGGGTTCGCGGGCCGGGCCTTCTGGAGATAGTTTTACCTCAAAAGGAGCGGTCAGGACTTTGCCCAGGGAGAAGAAATCAACGAAGAACCTAAGCAAGGCATGGAGAAACCCAACGATGTCCTGGTGCCTTTCCTTCGGTGGCATGTGAATAATGACCTCCCCGTTGACCCATTCGGCGTGTACGTCTTCGTCGGCCCAGGCCAGAAACTCTGCGTAGGTCATCTGTAAACGCTGGGCTTCTCTGACGGGTGCTTTTGTAGCTGTGTGTGGTACATCCATCAAACTGCCCTCCTCTCGAGTCCGGCATCGCAGTCCCGTTGGCTAGCAGGGATTCTAGCATAACGGGGTCTATGGAGTCAAACCCGCCGCCTCACGAGCCGTGCGGATCAGTCGCTCTTCCGCTGTAGCCAACTGAGCGGCTTTCTCCCGCCGCCACACCTCGGCTGCATCCGCAGCCTGGTGTACCTCGTCGAGCATAGCCTGCACCGGCCGCGGGGCCGCGCCGCCTGGTCCCTTCCGCGCCGCGACGATGGCATTCGGGTCCATCACGGACTGGATTTCGACCTCGGAAAGCCCCAGCGGATGTCCAATCACTTCTGTTGCCGCAGTGAATCGAGTTCCCCCGAGTTCCACTGCCCCTCTGCTCCCCTCCTCCCCTGTTGACAAAGCCAGCCACACCGCCCGTCCCACAACGGTGTGCGCGGTCCGATAGTCCAGCCCGGTCTGCTGCATGATGACCTCTGCGGCTGGGCAGGCTGGAGGTAGGTGTAATCGGGCATCACCGTGGCCACGTGGGCTTCGGCCTGGGCCAGGAGCGCCCGCAGATAGACAACCGTAGTTTCAACCAGAGCGAGCAACCGGGAGCGAACGGCCAGGTGGTAGGCCACCGTCGTCGCCTCGCGGCGCGCGCGACCGGTGGAGAGCCAGCCGGCTGCCTCGCGATCCCGTGCTGCCAGCCAGCGCTCCCGGTTGCTGAACACGTCGCTCAGGGCCGGGTCCAGGGGAAACTGGGCTAGCGGCAGCGCGTGGAGCTCCAGGAGCAGATTCAGCAACCAGCGACCCACTTGCGGGGGGATGATCCCGACCTCCACCAACATGAGGGATGGGACACACACCCCCTGGAACAGGGCGATCTCGAACAGCGTACCCCCCGGATACACGTCAATGCCCCGGTCCCGGATAATCTCGATCTTGCGGCGCAGCAGTCCATCGTCCAGGAGGACGGAGGTGCCGAAGCTCAGCTTGATGTGATCCACGTAGTCGCCGGTGAGCTCCAGGAGGTCTTCGGTTTCACTCAACCCCTTGCACCGGTCAAGGACCATGGTCACACCTACCCGGCGCGGCTTTTTAGCTCGATCCTGAATCAGGTCCGGTAGGACGCCGTCCCATGCTTTCATTGCGTTTGTAACCTCCAACTCGGACAAGCCGAAACCAAACACGATTCTGACAGAAGCTATAGGTATAGGCCATCGGCCAGTGTACGCAAGCCTTGTTCTACCTGCCCCAGATCAGCCCCCCAGGGCACTACAATCGTGTGATCAGCCACGTCGATCTCGGTCTCCAGCAAACAGCACTTGAGCAAAGTTAGTTCGTTTCCCGGCTGGGTCAGGTGCCGGGGACACATCTCGGTCCAGCGTGGCTCATCGCCGTAGAAGTGGCGGTGAATCTGCCGGCTGCGCTCACACCCTACGAGCAGCCAATTCTGCCGGGGCGGGCGCTCGTCCAGATAGTACGTCGGGCCAGGGCCAACCAGGCCCGACGCCCGGCAGGGGAAAAGGTAGGCTGCTGCCTGATGATCCCTTGCGATGGCGGATAAGTCGATAAGAGCTGGCTCCAACACGATGGGGGGCAGGTCAGAATACGATAGGACCTGGCGAGCCATGGCAAGCAGCTTGGGCGGCTCGGGTGGAACGACTTCCACCACCCGGACTACGATGGGCTCGGGATGGTGGAGGAATGTGTACTTGTTTCCCTGTGTACCTGTGTACTTCCCTCCTAGTACACGCCGCGATCAAACTCAGGCGAGGCCAGGTACTCCCACTTCTCGCCCTTGCGGTACTTGGCGGCGATGTCTAGCACTTTGACCGCGTATTCGAAGGCGTAGGGAATACCCGGGCCATTGGGCACGAACCCGGCGCCCAAGGTACCTACCGTCACTGCCTCGAAGATCTCCTCATCGGTGGCACCCGCCTCGATGGCCGGGATAACGTGGATCAGGCAGCGCGGCGACATGTACGCCACGCCGATAGCCGTGAACATGAGCTCCTTGACTTTGCGTGGCAGCGCCCCGTCCTGCCAGACCGTGGCGTAGAAGTCAGCGAAGCGCTCCCCCGCCTCGGGCGCAATAGTGTTGATCACCTGGAACATGCGCGGCGTGAAGAGCATCTTCTCTTTCATGTATTGATTCGCCCGCTGTGTGCGCTCTTGTGAGACTGGCATGGTAAACCCCCTCCTATACGTTGAATGTTTCCAATCCTCGACCAGCACCAAAGCCATCAACACCAAAGCTATCTGTCAAAGAATCGTCCCTGCTTGCCCCTCCTTTCTCATCTTAGAGCTTGTCTGAAAAGGTTCGTAGTGGGCGTCTATCCAGCGCCTAAATAGCGCACTGAAGCTTGTGGTGAGCGAAGCGAATCCATGCGCACTACGAACACGAGGTATGGGCTTTTCAGACAAGCTCTTACCAAGTCCGGGAGAGCCGTGGATTGGCAGAAATACGCGGATAAAGTACCAGAGTATCCGCGCCTTTCTGCGAATCCGCGGCACTCAGCTATAACGGGATGGTGAACCACTTCTTCCGCACGGCAATAGGTGTATAGATGAGCCACGCAGCCAACAGAATCCAGAAGACGAGATTCGGCCTGTCGAGTCCACCCTCAGTAGCCGTCGACGCGAAATACCACAACCCCCAGAGTACAAGTAGATATGAGAGAACGGTCAGCCAGCGCGGCCGCGCTCCGCGGGCCGTCTGGATCTCACCGGCAAAGTCCTGGACTTCGTCGCCTTTCACCACCCAGTCATCCTCCAACCCCAATCATAGGTCGTGCGACTTCCCAGAATCTTCCCTACAAGCTCTCATGGCCCGAGTCTTCTTCCAGCACCTTATACTTTACACTCTCCAGATCGTCGAACTGACCGGCAGCCCGAGCCACGAAGTATGCGCCCCAGAAAAGGACCAGGATAAGGGCCAGCGTAGCCAATACTAACCATGTTGCCGGCAGAACCATTGACTCCCTCCGAGTTCCCCGTAGGGGCGGCCAACTGCCTACCTCTACTTCAACGTCAACAAATATGCCACCAACGCCTCC
>JBBITV010000085.1:0-11250 GCA_037440585.1 Chloroflexota bacterium | reverse complement strand
ACACCGCAGCCGTGCACGCACAGTTGCCTGAGCTCCCGGAGGCTAATATCCTGGGCGAGCCAGAGGGCCACGGCACTGCGCCGGCTATCGGCCTCGGGGCGATCATCTTACGCCGCTGCGATCCGGAAGCCGTGATGGCAGTCCTCACCGCCGACCACCTGATCCGGGATGCAGCCAGTTTCCGGCGGGCCCTACAGGCAGCGGAGCAGGTTGCCAGACAAGGCTACCTGGTCACTCTGGGTATCCAGCCCAATCAGCCTGAGACCGGCTATGGCTACATCCATCGCCACGAGTACCTGGGTCGCTTTGATGGATACGAGGCTTACCAGGTGGAACGGTTCGCCGAGAAGCCGGACCGGGCCACGGCCGAGAAGTTTGTCCAGAGCGGGGAGTGGTATTGGAATAGCGGAATGTTTGTCTGGCAGGTGGAGACCATCTTGCGTGAGATCGAGCGGTTCATGCCCCGGCTGTATCGCCAGTTGGCCGAAATCGATGCCGCGTTGGGCACGCCGGCTGAGCAGGAGACTCTGGAGCGGGTCTGGTCTCAGATCCAGGACCAGACCATCGACTTCGGGGTGATGGAGCGGGCCGAGAATGTGGCGGTCATTCCGGTCAACATCGGCTGGAGCGACGTGGGCAATTGGGCCACGCTGTTTGACCTGCTGCCCAGCGATACGCACAATAACGTGGTCATCGGCGAGCACCTGGGAGTGGAGACGCGCAATTCGTTGATCTACAGCCCCAACCGGCTGGTAGCAACGGTGGGCGTGCAGGACCTGGTGATCGTGGACACAGAGGATGCGCTGCTGGTGTGCCAGCGCGACCGGGCGCAAGAGGTGAAGGCATTAGTAGATGCGCTGAAGCGCGATAACAAGCAGCAGTATTTGTGAGGATTTAGTTATTCATGGAAGCATACTGTGTAAAGTGCAAGACCAAGCGGGTCATGCGTAACCCGCAACCGGTGTTCACTGAGCGCGCCCAGGCCGCCACGCGAGGCGAATGTACGGAGTGCGGGACAACCCTGTTCCGTATGGGATTAACGCCGGCGCACGCGGGAATGACACCACCGCCCGCGAAGCCCGCCGCGCCGCGCAAGCCAAAAGTGTCGAAAGATGGAAGGACACGCAAGGCACCGCCACGGCGTGGCACCAATCGCCTGGTCATCGTGGAGTCGCCGGCCAAGGCCAGGACGGTTGGGAAGTTCCTGGGCTCAGCCTACCGCGTGCGCGCCTCCGTGGGCCACGTACGCGACTTGCTGCGGTCGCAGCTCTCGGTGGATGTCGAAAACGACTTCGAGCCGCGCTACCGGGTGCCGAAAGAGAAAGCCCAGGTCGTCAAGGAACTCCAGGGCGAGGTCAAGAACGCTGCCGAGGTTTACCTGGCCACCGACCCGGATCGTGAGGGCGAGGCCATTGCCTGGCACTTGATAGAAGCCGCCAAGATCGACGAAGACCAGGCCCGGCGCGTAGTGTTCCATGAGATCACCCGTGATGCTATCGAACAAGCGTTCAGCCACCCGCGTGCCATCGATATGCAACTGGTCAACGCCCAGCAGGCGCGGCGGATTCTGGACCGCCTCGTCGGCTACAAGATTAGCCCGATCCTCTGGGATAAGGTGCGCAGCCGGTTGTCGGCGGGGCGAGTACAATCGGTGGCGCTGCGATTGGTGGTCGAGCGGGAACGTGAGATCCAGGCCTTCGTCCCGGTCGAGTACTGGTCGATTGAGGCTGAGCTAGCCAAGGAAGAAACCCGGCGCCAGAAGAAGCGCCCTAGCTTTATCGCGAAACTGTGGCGCATCAACGGCCAGGAAGTCGACCTGAAGACCGAATCCGATACGGTCAAGATCGTCGACGATCTGGAAAATGCGACGTATACGGTGGCCAGGGTGGACAAGCGCGAGCGGCGGCGCAACCCGTCCCCGCCGTTCACGACAAGCACTATGCAGCAGGAGGCGTCACGGCGGCTCGGGTTCACCGCCAGGCGTACGATGGGTGTGGCCCAGGGCCTGTACGAAGGCGTCGACATCGGACCTGAGGGCACCGTCGGCCTGATCACGTATATGCGAACAGACTCGACTAACGTGGCGGAGGTCGCCCAGAGAGAGGCGCGCGAGTTCATCGGCGGAAAATATGGCCAGCATTTCATGCCGCCGCAGCCGCCGGTGTACAAGACCCGCGCTAAGGGCGCCCAGGAAGCTCACGAGGCCATCCGCCCGACATCGGTCTTCCGTACACCGGAAGCGATGAAGCCGTACCTGGAGCGGGATCAGTTCCGCCTGTACGAGATTATCTGGAAGCGTTTCGTCGCCAGCCAAATGGCCGCGGCGATCATGGACGTGACGACGGTGGACATCGATGCGCGCCCGGCCCACCGTCCGGACGGCGAGTTACCCACGTATCTCTTCCGTGCCACCGGGTCTATTATCAAATTCCCTGGTTTCCTGGTGCTGTACGAGGAAGCACGCGAAGAGGGTGAGGGGCCAGCCGAGGAAGGCGAGGGCAAGATTCTACCGCCGCTCACGGTAGGCGAGATCCTGGACCTGATCCGGCTGATCCCCGAACAGCACTTCACCCAGCCGCCGCCTCGCTACAGTGAGGCGACGTTGGTGAAGGCGCTGGAAGAATACGGTATCGGCCGCCCCAGCACTTATGCGCCGATTATCTCGACGATCCAGCAGCGCGGGTACGTCGAGCGCGTCGACCGGCGCCTGTTCCCGACGGAGCTAGGATTCACCGTCAACGACTTGCTGGTCGCCCACTTCCCGGAGATCGTGGACGTGGGGTTCACAGCTCAGATGGAAAGCAACCTCGACCTGATCGCCTCGGGCGAACGGGAGTGGGTGCCGGTGTTGCGGGAGTTCTACGATCCGTTTGCGGTGACGGTCACCCGCGCCGAGGCGAACATGCCGAAAGTGGAGATGGCGCCAGAGTACACGGGCGAGACGTGCGAGAAGTGCGGCAGCCCGATGATTGTTAAGGTCGGGCGCTACGGCAGGTTCGTCGCGTGCAGCAACTTCCCCGCGTGCCGCAATGCGAAGGCATACCAGATCAAGACCGGGGCAATCTGCCCGGAATGTGGCGGCGACCTGGTCGAGAAGAAAACGCGCCGTAATCGCGTGTTCTATGGTTGCGCTAACTATCCAACATGCAACTTTGCTACCTGGCAAAAGCCCCTCGCGCAACCCTGTCCGGCCTGCGGCGGCCTGTTGACGCAGGCAAGCAAGGACACGGCGAAATGTATAAGGTGTGGAGAGGTTGTGCCGTTAGAGGCACTGGAAGCGGTGGAAGTAGCTCAAGCATGACTCGGGGAACTCAGGGGAATGCTCATCAAGTGTCTATGAGTGCCCCCGAGTTCCTATGAGTTCCTATTCAGAGGGATTATGCGACTAGAAAAACTCAGGCAGTTCCTGACCGAACAACAACTTGATGTGATTTTGATTTCCCAGCCGGAAAACCGCCGCTATCTAAGCGGCTTTACTGGCTCGGCCGGCGTGCTCCTCATCTCCGCCAACCGTGCGATCCTGGCCGCCGATTTTCGTTACTACAGCCAGGTGGCCAATGAGGCGCCCGCCTTTGAGCTGGCGAAGGTGGGCTACGAGTTTCTCAAGCATTTGCCAGACCTCTTGAAGAGCCTGGGCGCACGGCGCGTCGGGTTCGAAAGCGCCGCCGTCAGCGTGGCCGAGTTTGAGGACTGGAAGAAGGCGGCCAGCGATGTGGAGTGGGTGCCGACGCGCGACCTGGTCGAGGGGCTGCGGGCGGTGAAGGAACCCGAGGAACTCAATACCATCCGGCACGCGGTTGCCCTGACCGACACCGCTTTCACCGCAGTCGCCCCGACGATCCGGCCGGGGATGACCGAGCGGGAAGTCGCCTGGGCGCTGGAGACGTACATGCGCACCCGCGGCGCTAGCGGCGTCGCTTTCGAGATCATCGTCGCGTCGGGTCCGAACGGGGCGCTACCGCATTATCGTCCGGCCGAACGGCAGATTCAGCCGGGTGAGCCCATCGTGATCGACATGGGGGCGCGAGTGGATGGCTATCACTCCGACCTGACCCGCACCATCGTCCTCGGCGAGGCCGATGCGAAGTTCCGCGAAATCTACGCGATCGTCTTGCAGGCGCAGCAGACGGCGGAATCCCAGATCCGTGCCGGGATGAGCGCGCGTGATGCAGATGCCATTGCCCGGTCTGTGATCGCGTCGGCGGGGTATGGAGATTACTTCGGCCACAACTTGGGCCACGGCGTAGGCCTGGCGATCCACGAGAAACCGCGCCTGAGTGCTCTCTCCGATGAAGTGTTGCAGCCGGGCTCAGTCGTGACCGTCGAGCCGGGGATTTACCTGCCTGATTGGGGCGGCGTGCGTATCGAGGACATGGTGGTGATCGGCACGGACGGGGTCGAGGTGTTGACCCAAGCACCAAAAGAATTTTAGATTTTAGATTTTGGATTTCAGATTCTGGATTACCTGGCTACAACCCATCGTCCAAAATCGAAAATCCGAAATCTAAAATCGAAGGAGGGGCTATGGGGCTCGAAGGCCATACCGGAAACAGGCAGTCTTTCCCATCGGGCGGACCCCTGGTCACGTTGCTGGCTTTTGCGGCAGGGTTGGTCATCGGACTGGTTGTGCTCGGGTGGTACGTTTTCCCGGTCCAATGGACGAAAGCTGGCCCGGGTGACCTGGCGGGTGGATACCGTGAAGACTACCTGGCCATGGTCGCCGAATCTTACGCCCGGAATGGCAACGTCGAGCTGGCCCGCAGGCGGCTCCGCACCTTCGACCCGGTGACGATCAATCAGGCTGCAGAAACGCTAAATAGCCTGGGGCTGGCAGTGGAGGCGCAGCAGGTGCGCGCGTTGGCCAGCCTTGTTCCCGGCACGCCGGGGGCACTGGCCGCCACGCAGACACCAGCGACAGCCTTGCGGCTCACGCCAGGGCCGCCGGCGACGGTGCAGGTGCCGGCCAGCACCCCATTAGACTCGTCGCTGCCACGTCGCCTGGCGCTGATCGGGATGGTTTGCCTGGTGGCAGGGGTCGTTGTGACCGGGGGTATTCTTGGTGTGACCTGGCTGGCACGCCGGCCGACCTTGCAGGTATGGTTGCGGCGGGACTCAGGCCCGACTGCGACTAAGCCGTCCGCTCAGACGCCGTTACGAGTACCCCCTCGTGTCTCCCCCGCCCAGCCGGGCCCGGGGTGGGAGATTAGCGAAGTAGTGGTGGGCGAGGTGGTTAGCACCGAGTACGTTCCGGGCGATGTTCGCTACCGCGAGTCGTACCAGATCAAGAATTTGAAAGGCGAAATACTCGGGGAGTGTGGTGTGCGGATCGCGGAAACGCTAAGCGGTCCGGACCGTCAACGCCCACCCGCCTTCGATATCTGGCTCTACGACCGCCTGGACGATCGCACCGTAAAGGATGTCGTCCTGACCGAGCAGGCCTTCAGCGACCGCGCCCAGCGGCGGCAACTGGCTGGAAATGGCCGGCCCGATGTGCCCGCACCCGACAAAATTCTCCTCCTGGAGACCGCCAACCTACTTCTGGATGCCACATTGGTCGACTTCGAATACGGCCTGTCGCCCGACCCTTCCGCCCAGCCATTCTTCGACCGGTTCGTGGTGCAGTTGAAGCCAACACTGCGGGTGGAGGCCGGGCAGGATGAGCAGGAGCCGCTTTGAGGTTACCATGCCCATCGATCCCATCATTGCCGCTCTCACCACCGAGCTAAAGATTCCGGCTGACCAGGTTGCGCCTACCGTCGCTCTGCTGGACGAGGGCAATACCATTCCGTTTATCGCACGGTATCGGAAAGAGGTGACGGGTGGTCTGGACGAGGAGCAGCTCAGGCAGATTGAAGCCCGGCTTGGCTATTTGCGCAACCTGGCCGAACGCAAGGCGGTTGTCCTCAAGAGCATTGCCGAGCAAGGCAAACTAACGCCCGAGCTCGAAGCCCAGATTCAGGCGGCGGCTACGCTCCAGGCTGTCGAAGACCTCTACCTGCCTTACCGCCCCAAGCGCCGGACGCGGGCCACGATTGCCCGTGAGCGCGGGCTGGAGCCGCTGGCCCAACGTATCCGCAGCCAGGAGGTCACCCGTGAGTCGTTGGCTGAAATCGCCGCCGCCTTCCTGAACGATCAGATCCCGACGGTCGAGGATGCCCTGGCGGGAGCGCGGGATATCGTCGCCGAGGAGGTATCGGAGGATGCGGGGGTGCGAGCCGCCGTCCGGCAGCTCACCCTGGCCCAGGGCATCCTGGTCTCCAGCCTGGCCTCAGCCGAAAAAGACCCCGGCGGCAAGTACCAGCTTTACTACGAGTACTCTGAGGCGCTGAGCTATGAAGAAAACATAAGGAGGCGAAGTCATGGCACAGGATAAACTGGCCGAACTCCGGGAGCTACTTGGAAAGTTGGCCAGCCTGATCGTGGCGGCAGGCGCCACGTTGTTACTGGTTTTGCTTCTCATTGCCTTTGCCCGGGGCATGAATCCTGGTGGCACGGCCGCTCCAGCGGCGACCCAGCCGGCCACCGTCGCCCAAGCTGGCCCAACGGCGACCGCGCCCGCAGGGATGGCTCACGAAGCCGAAACACCTGCCGCTGCGCCGGCAGCGGATCCGTCACTGATCGCCCAAGGCAAGCAACTCTTCCAGTCGCAAGGCTGCGGCGCTTGCCACACCTTCAAGGGCCTGAGTTCCGGCGCCGTTGGGCCTGACCTGACTGACATGGCCGCCCCCGCACAGGAGTACCTCAAGGATCCAAAGTACAAAGGCCAGGCCAAGGACGCAGCCGGTTTTGTCCGAGAGTCGATTGTTGACCCCAACGCCTTCATCGCGCCCCAGTGTCCGGCCGGGCCGTGCACGCCTGGCGTGATGCCCCAGGACTTCGGTAAGAGGCTGAACAAGGAGCAGATCGAGGCACTGGTGGCGTTCTTGCTTTCGCAGAAATGACGGTATGGGCTTGCGGGCCACCGGCGGCAGCCCGCAAGCCCATACTTATAGTTACTACTCAAACAAACGGGCAATCTCGTCTCGCGCAAACTGGGGAAGATCCTCGGTCAGCCCCCCAGAGTCGAGTTTAATCCCTCGTTCCGGCTCCCACACCCGACCAATCACCGCAGCTCCGATCCCTGCGCCTTCCAGTGCATGAATGGCTGCCGGCGCATCCTCAGCCGGCAGCGCGATGAGCAGACTCCCTGAGGCAATCAGGCCCAAAGGGTCCAGGCCGAACCGGCGTGTCAATTCCGCCGTCTCGGGCAGAATCGAGATAGCTTCGCGCTCCACGAGCAGGCCGGCGCCGGATGCCTGGGCCAGCTCATACAACCCCATTGCCAGGCCGCCCTCGGTCGGATCGTGCATGGCGTGGACGCGGGCGGCGGCGGTGACGATCCGCGCATCACGCACGACGCTGATGCCCGGATCGAACAGGAAGTTCTGGCAGCGGGCGATCCACTCCGCCGGATAATCGGCGGCCAGGTCCGTAGCCCGCTCCCGGGCAATGATCGACGTCCCTTCGACAGCAATCCCTTTGGTCAGGATAATCGCATCGCCAACCTGTGCCCCCGCCGAAGTGACCAGCCGGTCGCGCGCCACCTCGCCCAGCATCTGCCCGACGACGATGGGCCGATCGAGACCATAGGTGATTTCCGTGTGGCCGCCGCATAGGCTCACCCCCATTTCCTGGCAGGCCTGGCTCATCTGTGCAAAAATCTCCTCGGCCATTTCGGGGGTGGCGCGGCCCTCAGGCAGCAGCAGCGTCGCCAGGAACCAGCGGGGCGTGGCGCCCATGGCTGCGATGTCGTTGGCATTGACGTTGACCGCGTACCAGCCGATGGTGTCCGTGGCGAAGGTGATGGGATCGGTCTTGGCGACCAGGTAACGGTCACCGAAAACCTGCCCTGAGCCCAGCGAAGGGTCTAGCACGGCCGCATCCTCACCGATCCCCGGCCCGACGACGACGCCGGGGCCGGGCAGGGCATACTTTGCCAGGAGGTCGGCCAGGAGATCGGCGGGGAGCTTGCCAACGGGTAAAGACATTCGATTATGCCTTTCGCACAGTGTCATCATCCATCCAAACCCCTTTTCGCAAAGTATACGCGGTTTGGAGTCTCACAAATCATACCACAGTTCGATGAAATAAAACAATTCGGCTCCCAACGACGGTATTCCGAACAGGTGGGTCGCCGTTGAATATCCGCTTTGACCCGCCTTTGACGGTATGCTATCATAATGTCAAAATGAAGCACTGAGGAACATTGACAACACTGAGGGGAATAATGGATACAGTCTGTTAAACTTGGTGGCCCAAGGGGAAATGTGATATAATCAATCATTAGTACGTAGAACGCGATTAACGCTCCGGAGAAAATCATGCTTCCTGATAGCCGTCAGACGATCCATCTGGGTATTAATTTTGTTTTGTCCCCAATGCCTACCATTAGTCTCCAGAGCAACATAGGATTTCAACAGTCTCTTGTTGCTCATGGCATAGAATTCTCCAGGGTTGAATTCAAAGAGCGAGAGATTGGCGTGATCCATGAAGCGCCAACTCGCCTGGAGGTGAAAGTCGCAGCCCTTGGCCCACCATCAGTCGGCCAGCTTCTGATCTTGGCCCCGGGCCCGGGACATGACGCTGAACTGTTTGCCAGGGAAGCAGAGGCCATTATCCAAGCGTTTGACGTTACCTGGCCAGTAAAACAGAGGCAACTCATATCGTGCGATGCCACACTTCGCGATCTTTTTGAAGCTTCGGCTGAGCACGCCTTCCAGGAACTGTGGGAAATGCGTCTGCACCAGTTACCCGATGCACTCACTGCGCTGGGACGGCCCGTTCTTGGGGGTGGCGTCAGATTCGTCATGCCCCCCCAGATGGATGACCCAGAACCGTACCAGATAGAAGTGAAAATCGAATCCTTCTTGCGGGATACAAAGAAGATATTCGTGGAGACGCAATTCACGTGGCCTCAAATGCCTTCGGGAGCGACCTTTGATCCGATAGGGCGACTCAGACAGATTGATGAGTACATCGAAGACAAAGTAATTCCGTTTATCGCAGGAGGCTGACCGTGCATGTAATAGATAGCAGGAAACTGACAGTCCAACGCGACACTCCCGTATATGTCACCTCTGAGCCGAAAGACAGTAAGTGGGGACAACCGCCTGCCAGCCACTATGTCTTTACGGTCGTTGGCACCAGGTTATTCGGCGAACCGATTGCAGGGGTTTACTTGATTGTGTCATCTTCTGACATCTGGACTGCTGATTCGCTCCTTGTCGCAGAATTCGAGGCCTGGGAAAGAGCGAGCGATGAGGCACTGACCAGCTTTGAGGCAATGCTGGACTGACGCATGGCAAGAGGTGATGTATTACGGGTTGAGCTCCCACCTCCGCCAGGCGATGCGGGACACGAACAGGCAGGGCGAAGGCCGGCCGTTGCCGTCCAGGCCGACACCCCGGATGCCAACTTACCGACACTTATGATAGTTCCCCTAACTGGGCAACTCAGTGCCTTGCGATTCCCTTACACCATTCGCGTAGAGCCATCATCCGTAAATGGGCTCACCCAGCCATCTGTGTTATTGGTCTTTCAGCTTCGCGCAATTGATCGGCACCGAGTTCTTGGGACCATTGGCCGTCTTGAACAAGAATACCTCGACCAAGTGGATGCCGAGATACGACGCCTGTTAGGACTTGAGTAGGTAGCAGACGCTTCGTGACCGGACTCACCTTCCAACACCTCCTCTGGATCACCTTCACCGCCCGGTGTCCTGAACCCGAGAAGCCGGCCCTGCGCTACGCCAGCTCGGGCCGCTGTGAAGACAAGCTGCGCCACTTCACCAGCACGCCCTTCTACCAGGCGCTGCTGCCGGAGACCCAAAACATCTTGCGCCACATCCGGCGGGTGGAGTGGCTGCGGCCGCCCCAGGTGGATGCCCTGGAGTTGTATATCTACCTCAAAGAGGTGCGCGGCAATTCCACCACGCAGCAACTCTATCGTGAGGTGCTGTTGGGCGACATTGAGGGCAAATCCATCCTCGATCTCACGACTGAAGAACTGGAGCGAGCGCGGTCGGCCAAAGCCCAGATCGAAGCCATCGAGCAAACCCTGATGGGCGTGGACTACCCCAACGTCAAAGCCAAAGACGATGCCGCCCGAGCGGTCTTCGAGACCCTGAGCGGCATCCTCTACCACGTCAAGCCCGACGACGAGATCCGCCGGGGCGAGATCCACGATATCTTTCGGCGCGTAGCGCCCACATCGCTTCTGCTATAACGGAAACGGGACTACGACTACGTCTCCTTTCCCAAATCTGCCCACGCTGTATCCTCTTCAGGCCGATCCCAGTCCCGGCCGAGAACGAGTTCAGAGGCCAACATGGTTTGGAAGGTTTCGGAGCTCGTGTCCTTCGCCCGCGCGATAATCAAAGCGTCCCGTCTATCTCTCGGAATTTCCAGGCGCGGTTGGCATACCAGCCCCCAACCTTTCAGCAGTGACAAGTTGCCACCAAACCCTGATCGGGCTATAATAGCTTCACCCACCCTGGAAAGGACCGGCGCATGGCCGAGCGCATTCTGGTCATCGACGACGAGCCAAAAATCGTGGATTTCATCCGGCGCGGCCTGATCTACGAGGGCTACACCGTCGACGTGGCCTACGATGGGCCGGACGGCCTGGCCCGGGCGCGCGATAACCCGCCCGACCTGGTCATCCTGGACGTCATGCTGCCCCGACTCGACGGGCTGGAGGTCTGCCGCCGGCTGCGGGCAGCCAGCCACGTGCCTATCCTGATGTTGACGGCCCGGGATGCCGTCCCCGATCGCGTCGCCGGACTGAACGCCGGGGCCGACGACTACCTGGTCAAACCATTCGCCTTTGATGAATTGCTGGCTCGCATCCGCGCCCTTTTCCGCCGCCACGGTCTGGTCACTCCCGAGCTCCTGCGCTTCGCCGACTTGACCCTCAATCCGACGACCCGTCAGGTCTGGCGCGGCCGCCGCCCTGTCGACCTGACTGCCAAAGAGTACGATCTCCTGGAACTGTTCATGCGCCATCCGCGCCAGGTCCTCACCCGTGACCTGATCTACGAACGCCTGTGGGATTACGATTTCGGCGGCGAGTCCAATATCATCGAGGTCTACGTGCGCTATCTCCGCAGCAAGCTGGAAGCGGCCGGTGAACCCCGGTTAATCCAGACGATCCGGGGAGTCGGCTATGCCCTCAGGGAGGAATGATCAATGACCAAATCCCAATGACCAAATC
>JBBITV010000084.1:0-11283 GCA_037440585.1 Chloroflexota bacterium | reverse complement strand
GGGGTTGCGGGGGGGGGGGGGGGGGGTTTATAACTCGTGGGTCTTTTGGGTTTGGGACATTATCCCCCGCGCGCATTTTTCTTGTGGGGGGGTTTGGCCGCCCGGCGGGGGGGGGCCAAAAACCCGCCGATCCTAACCGACTAACTCCTTGACTGCCGCAACGATTTTCTTCGCATCCGGCCGGACGAAGTCCTCCAGCGGGTCGCTGTAGGGGATGGGGACGTCCGGCACGGCCAGGCGCTTGACCGGCACGTCCAGGTAATCCAGTGCCTCCTCAGCCACGACCGCTGCCACCTCGCCGCTCATCCCGTAGCTCAGATAGTCCTCGTCCACGACAAGCAGCTTGTGGGTTTTCTTGACCGAGTTGACGATGGCCTGCCGGTCCAGGGGCACCAGGCTGCGCAGGTCCAGCACCTCGGCGCTGATCCCGTCCTTCGCCAGCTCCTCGGCGGCGTCCAGTGCCTTGTGGACCATCAGCGACACCGCGACAATGGTCACGTCCTTCCCCTCGTGCTTGACATCGGCGACGCCGATGGGGACCGTGTACGGCTCCGCGGGCACCGGGCCGTGGGCGCGTGGGTTGGGCGCCATCCACACCAGCCCGGCCACGCCCTTGTGGAGGAAGTACATCACCGGGTTGTCGTCGCGGATGGCCGAGATCATCAACCCCTTGGCATCGTAGGCGCTGGAGGGGACGACGATCTTGAGGCCCGGGATGTGGGCGAACAGGCCATACAGGCACTGGGAGTGTTGCGCAGCATCGTTGTATCCGCCGCCGATGGCCGTGGTGATCACCAGGGGCACCTTCATCCGCCCGCCTGACATGTAGTGAATCTTCGAGGCGTGGTTCAGGATCTGGTCGAAACATGCGCCAGCGAAGTCGACGAACATGATCTCGGCGATGGGGCGCATCCCTTCCAGCGCCGCGCCGACGGCCGCACCGACAAAGCCCATCTCCGAGATGGGCGTGTCCATGACCCGCTCCGCGCCATACTTCGCGTAGAGCCCCTGGGTCATGCCGAAGATCCCGCCCCAGACCCCGACGTCCTCACCCATGACAAAGACACGTGGGTCCCGCTCCATCTCCTGGCCGATGGCCTCGGCGATGGCCTGGGAAACCGAAAGCTCTCGAGTTGCCATCTGATTGCCTCCTCTAGCAAATCCCAAATCCTAAATCCCAAATCCCAAAGACCCATCATCTTGGGATTTGGGATTTGGTCATTGGGATTTGGTCATTTATGCAAACACGTGCGCCAGCGCTTCTTCTGGCTCCGGGAACGGGCTCGTCCGGGCAAACTCCTCGGCGGCCTTGACCTCGTCGGCGACCTCGCGGTCGATCCGATCCGCCTCTGCCTCGCTGATGATCCCCTGCTCAACCAGATTCTTCCGGAAGCGGGGAATCGGGTCCTTCTTCTTCCACTCGGCGACCTCATCCGGAGTGCGATACGGCTCGCCATCGCCCTCGAAGTGGCCGCGGTAGCGGTAACACAGGGCCTCGATGATCGACGGACCCTCGCCCCGCCGCGCCCGGGCGATAGCTTCCCCGGCCGCCTCGTACACAGCCATCACGTCCATCCCGTCCACCCAGACGCCGGGCATGCCGTAGGCCGCCCCACGCTCGGCATTCGACTTCACCGAGGTCGAGATCTTCTTGGGGACCGAGACGGCGTACAGGTTGTCCTCGCACACGAAGACGACCGGCAGCTTCCACGCCGCCGCCAGGTTGGCCGACTCGTGGAACGCGCCGATGTTGGCCGCGCCCTCGCCGAAGAAGGTGACGGCGACCTTGTCCGTGCCCTGCTTCTTAAAGGCCAGCGCCGCCCCGGTCGCGTGGGGCATGCCGGCGCCGATGATCCCGCCGCAGCCATAGTGCAGGTCAGGGCTGAACAGGTGCATGTGGCCGCCCTTGCCCTGGCACAGTCCGGTCTTCCGCCCGAGCAACTCCGCCATCATCGGCTTGAAGTCCACCCCCTTGGCGATCAGGTGGCCGTGCCCGCGGTGGGTGCTGGCGACGGCATCGTCGGGCCGCAGGTGAGCGCAGACGCCCACGGCAACGGCCTCCTGGCCCTGGTACAGGTGCATCTCGCCCGGGATCGTCCCTGCGCCGATGTCGAAGGCAGGCAGCTTGCCTTCCCAGTAGACCTCCGCGACGCGGTCCTCAAAGGTGCGGATCCTGACCATCCGCCGGTATAGATCGAGCAATTGCTCTTTGCTCAATGCCATGGGATTCCCTCCTTTCAAGCGTTAGAACGTTGGAACGTTCCAACGTTCTAACGTTCCAACGGTTAAAGCGGCGGCCGCTGCCAGCCGCCCATAACCGTTTCGAGATGCCGAGCCACTGCCAATGCCACGTCCTCCCGCCAGGGACGTGCCACCACCTGGACACCGATAGGCAAGCCCTCCGGTGATGTGCCACCCCGCACGACTGCGCCTGGCCACCCGGTCAGGTTATAGGTCATGGTATAGCTGAAGGCAGGGAGTTTGTCCTCGTCGAATGTGGTCCCGTGGGGCAGCGCAGGGTAGGCGTTCGCGGGACAGACGATCACGTCGTACTTCTCCAGGAAAGACAGCATGGCACTGCGGAACATGTCCAACTGAAACAGCAAACCGGCAAACTCAGGTGTCGACATCGGGTTGGCACGCTGCATCTCTTGCAACCGCTGCATCAGGGGATGCATCTCCGTAGTGCCAACCATCTGCAGCAGCATTTGCACCCCGGCGCCCCCGTCTGCGGTAAAGAGGCCGAGGAAGATCTGGTAGGTCTGCTCAATGCCGGGAGGACGAGCTTCCTCCACGGCCGCGCCTGCGTCAGATAGCGCTTCTGCAGCTTGCCGGACAACCCCCGCAGTTTCCGGTGTGGGTGAGAGAATTCCATTGTCGGTGTGGAAAGCCACGCGCAGGCCCTTGAGATCGACTGCCCGGGGATCGCCAAGGGGCATAGGCACGATCGCCGGATCGCGCCAGTCCACTCCGGCCAGGATCGGGAGGGTCAAGATCAGGTCTTCGACAAACCTGGCCATTGGCCCCGGCTGCCAGAGTGTATCCAGCGCCCCTCCCGGCGGAAAGAAGT
The DNA here is from genome assembly GCA_037440585.1 of Chloroflexota bacterium. GTDB lineage: Bacteria > Chloroflexota > Anaerolineae > Epilineales > JBBITV01 > JBBITV01. Next base: position 8,213 of record JBBITV010000084.1, on the reverse strand, counting down.
GGCCGGTCCGGGGCACTCGCCCGGTGGTCGGCTTGATGCCGGTAATCCCGCAGAAATGGGCAGGCAGGCGGATGCTCCCCCCGGCATCGTTGCCCAGGCCCAGGGGCGATCCGCCCGCGGCGATAATGGCCGCTTCGCCGCCGCTGCTGCCGCCTGGAGTCCGCGACAGGTCGTAGGGGTTGTTCGTCCGGCCATAGACCAGGTTGTCGCTCTCATAGGCCAGGCCTACTTCTGGGAGGTTAGTCTTACCCAGCATGATCGCCCCTGCGGCAAACATGCGGGCCGCAACGGTCGCGTCCAGTGCCGGCACAAAGGCGGCCCGGCCTTGAGTACCTGATGTGGAGATCACGCCTGCCGTCTCGATGTTATCCTTGACCGTGATCGGCACGCCGTGCAGCGGGCCTTTGATCTCTCCACGGGCGAGGGCGGCGTCGGCGGCGCGGGCCTGAGCGCGGGCCGCATCGGCGGTCAGTTGCACGACGGCGTTTAACTGGGGATTGACCGCTTCAATGCGCTTCAGGTACGCATTGACCACCTCTTCCGACGAGACTTCTTTGTCGCGAATAGCTCGCGCCAGGGCCGTCGCGGGTGCGTAGATCAATTCGTCCATGGCTCATCCTCCTTTCGTCAAGATTCTCAGGGCAACAATTTACCGCAGATATGCATCACCTCGCTTTCTTACAGCTTGTCTGAAAAGTCCACATCTAGTGTTCGTAGTGCGCATGGATTCGCTTCGCTCACCACAAGCTTCAGTGCGCTATTTAGGCGCTGAAGCGCCCACTACGAACCTTTTCAGACAAGCTCTGAGAGCCAAAATGACATTAGACCGTTCCGACCTGGAGCAGCGGCTGAAAGCGGAGACCAAAAAGTGCTACTACTGTGGCATTTGCGAGCCGCTGTGCCCGGTGTTCAAACCCCTGTTCGAACTGCTGGCCCGCGAGCACGAAGACGGCCAGACCATCACCCTGGAAGAATTCGGCCCCATCGTAGACCTGTGCTACTATTGTAAACTGTGCCTGCCAGCATGCGGTATCGGCGTGAACTTCCCACGTCTGATGCTGGACTACAAGATCTGGCGCGTGCAAACGCAGGGGCAGACGTTCCAGAACCGGCTGCTGATGGAGACCGAGCTCGTTGGCAAACTAAGCAGTCGCGTTGCGCCGCTGGCCAACTGGGCGCTATCCAACCCCTTGAACCGCCGGTTGATGGAATTCATCGTCGGGATTGACCGGCGGCGGACGATGCCCCAGGTCGCCGGCGAGCCGTTCCCTTTCTGGATGAAGCGATACTCCCTGCAGCCGGGCGCGACCCGCCACAAAGTCGCCTTGTTCTCCGGCTGCTTCACCGACTACTACGATCCGGCCCACGGCGTGGCTGCCGTCCGGGTGCTGGAACGTAACAGCGCAGAGATTGTCTACCCGCCCCAGCGCTGTTGCGGCCTCCCGATGCTAGCCGACGGCAGCCTGGAGAGGGCGTTGGAGAATTTCCGCTACAACGTCAGCATACTCGCGCCGCTCGCCAAAGCAGGCTACACCATCGTCGTGCTGGATGCGCCCTGCGCGATGACGTTCCGCCAGGAAGTCCCCCAGTTCCTGGATACCGACGAGGCGCGCCAGTTAGCCTTTCGCGTGCGCGATGTCAACCACTATTTGCTGGACCTGCACCGGCGCGGCCAACTCGACACCGACTTTCAGCCAGTGGAAGGCAAGGTGATTTATCATGCCTCGTGCGGAGCCAAGCTCCAGCGCATCGAGACGGCCGGCGCGGACCTGCTGCGACTCATTCCTGGCCTGATGGTCGAACAAGTAGACAAGGGCTGCTGCGGCTTCGGGGGAACTTTTGGCTTTAAGAAGCAATTTGATGAGGTCGCCAACCAGGTCGGGACAGACCTGTTCGCCTGGATCCGCTCCAACGGCGCCAGCGAAGCCATCACCGACTGCCCGCTGTGCGAATTTCAGATCGCTGACGGGACGGGTGCGCACACGGTACGTCCGCTGGAAGTGTTGGCCCGCGCCTATGGAATCTCGTAGAACGGGCGCTGGCTGAGTTCCTTTGCCAGGCGCGTACAGCCAGGACAGCGCTCACACCCCCAGCAGCCCCCGTAGCTCCAACGCGTTCGCCACAGCAAAGCCGAAGGCGTCGTTATTGAAATAGACGAACACCTGGTGGCCCTCCCCCAGGAAATGGCGGATGATCTCCGCCCAGCCGCGGAGCTGGTCCAGGCTGTAGCGGCCAGCGTAGAGCCACTCAGCGCCATGCAGCCGGATGTAAACAGTCGGGGCAGTGGCGCGCACCGGGCACTCGAAGCCAGGCAGGCTGATGATGCAGAAGCTGACGCCGTGCCGGGCCAGCAATTCGAACGTCGGCTCGACCAGCCAGCTCGGGTCACGGAACTCGACGACGTGGGTCAGGTCACGCGGGAGCAGCGCCAGGAACCGGTCCAGTCGCTCCAGGTTGACGCGCCAGTTGGGTGGGAGTTGGTACAGGATCGGGCCGAGGTGATCGCTCAGGCGCCGGGCATGGCCCAGGAACTTGTCCAATGGCGCAGCCGGGTCGGCCAGGCGCTTGACGTGGGTCAGGAAGCGGCTGGCCTTCAGAGCGTAGAGGAAGCCGGGTGGCGCCTGTTCCCGCCAGCCGTCAAAAGCCACATCCGAAGGTAGCCGGTAGAAAGTATTGTTGATTTCGACGGTGGCGAAGTGCCGGGCGTAAAACTCGAACCAGCGTTTCTGCGGCAGGTCAGATGGATAAAACGGGCCGCGCCAGTGAGGGTAGACCCAGCCCGACGTGCCGATCAGGCAGGGCGGTGTCATTTTTTGTTCGTCTACAAGCCAATCACCGGAATCGTCCGACCACAGTCAGGGCACCGCCCATCGCGCAGCCGATTAACTGTCACCGTCAGTCCCCACCAGCCGATGAGCAGGGCCCCGCAACCAGGACACCAGGTGTTCTCCTGCGGATGGCCAGTCACGTTGCCGATGTAGACACCAGCCGATCCCGCCATCCACCAGGGCGCAGCGGCGCTCGCACACCAGGCAACGCACACGCCGTCCGGCCAGCTCCTGGAGTAACGCCTCACGTACAAAGCCAGCTCGTCCGTGCATGTTGGTGCCCCGTTTTGGTGAAAATCAGAAATTGCGCTAGCCCGGCACAGCGAAATCCGCCACAATCGGGGCTGCCAGCCGCGTGAAGTCCGCGTAGGCGATTTTCATCGTATCCTGGTGCGTGCCGGCCCGGAAGACAAACTCCTGAACCCCACCCATGGATTGGTCCACGTACACCGGGAGGTTATAGAGGTTGCCGAAAGGTGGCATCGCTCCCACCTCGCAGTCGGGGAACAGGTGTCTGAAATCGGGCTCCCTGGCGAGTGCGACGGATTCACTGCCTAGCACCGCCGTGAGCTTGTCAAGGTTCACCCGGCAGGTGGCTGGTAGCACCAGCATGACCAGTTGCTCGCCCGCCCGGGCGATCACCGTCTTGGCGACCTGGTGGCCTGACACGCGCTGGGCCGCCGCCACCTCCTGGGCCGTGTAAACTACCTGGTGCGTCATGCTCTGGAATGGCACACCATTCTCGCTAAAATACTTCTCCAACCGCGCCTTGCATGTCATGGCCTACCTCCTAGATTTCTAACGTCAATATTCCTGGGAAAGTAGATGCCGGTTGCCCACCCGCACCCGGGTCAAACCAGCCGCCCGCGCCGCTGCCTCCGCTTCCGCCGCGTGGCGAACCGACGTACACGGCAGGTCAGGCATGTAGAAGTGGGGCCCGAAGGCTAGCAGCGAATACGGGATGTTGGGATTCAGTCCAGCAATGAAGCGGGCGATGGTGCCGACCTCGGCGGCATCCACGTAACCGGGAACCAGCAGTGTGCTGGCGACGACTAGCGGCGGGTCGGGTCGCTCGTCCATCCGCTGCGCGGCGCGCGCGAAGTTGTTCAGCGTCTGGCGATTGCCAACACCGGTGAGCGCGCGGTGAATCGTTTCGTCGTAAGCTTTCAGGTCAAACTTGATGCAGCCCCCGCTGGCCAGTGCCAGTTCCACCGCCTGGTCGAGCAACTTCGGGTGCATGGAGCCGTTGGTTTCCCAGCAGATGCGAACCCCGCGGGTGGCCAGCAGCCGTGACGTCGCCAGGGCGTGGGGCATCTGTGAAGCTGGGTCGCCGCCAAAGTAGCATACACAGAAAGTCCAGGGGTTGGCAACGCTGGCTAGCTTCTGGGCGGTCAGACCGTCGCTGCGCATCGGCGACACCTGGCGGAAATGCCAGTTCTGGCAGAACAGGCAATTGAAGGTACAACTGGCGTAGAAGACGGCCAGGTTGTGGTGGCCGTAGGCCGTATGACCTGGACAGACCCAGTCGGCGACACAGTTGGTCGGCAGCGGGTCCCGATACCAGTGCAGCACCCCGCGGGCTGGCGTTCCGGCCAGGTGCACCAGCCGCCCGGCCCGGACCGTGCGCAGCCCACAGAAGCCGCGCTCGCCCTCGTCGATCAGACACTCGTTGGCGCACAGCGGACAGCGGACCCCGCCCGCTGTGCGCGGCGGCTCCGCCGGCAGCCCAAACTCGCGCCGGGTTTCCGTCTGAGCGATGCGGGCGACGGCCAGAGCCTCGCCGGGCTGGGCACGCAGGCAAGCCGCGCACACCCCCGGAAACCTGGCAATCAGCGGTGAGCTCTCTCCACACGTGCGACAAACACTCATCAAGGGTGTATATTCCTCAAAGAAACATCGTGACCATCGGCATCCTCCTTTTGGGCTCAAACCGGGCACCCGTAATCATTTTACCTCCCACACCGGGTTTCGTCAATTGGGAGATGGTCCAAATCTGGTTTGCCCTTATTTTGGGGCCATCCCGGATATGATTTGGCATAACAGCCCCTCATGCTGATAATATGGGCATAGACAAGCGCATAGAGAAAAGAGAATGGAGATGGAATCAAAGCAACAAACGCCTCAAACTCCACTCCTGGCATGGATGGGGTGGGTCTTCTTAGTAGTGCTGGTCATCTGGTATATCGGGATGCTACAGTCCACGAGCCGGCCACCAGAGGCCAGCATTCCCTACAGTACCTTCCTGGCTCAGGTACGTGCGGGCAACGTGTCGCGGGTGCTGATCGCGGGTGATCAAATTGCTGGCACGTTTGTGCGTGCGATTACCTGGTCCCCGCCTACAGCCAGCACTGCGCCGCAGACGTATAACGCCTTCGCCACCACTTTCCCGAAGGCGGTGGGCGATGCCAGCCTGTTATCCCTGCTGGAGGCCCAAGGGGTCGTCGTAGACGTGGCTCCGCCACCCAGTCCCTGGGTGAGTTTGTTGCTGACAAATGGATTGCCTCTCCTGCTCCTGGTGCTGGCCCTGGTGTGGTTTGGCCGGCAGGCTCGCCAGAGCCAGGGCGGCTTCTTTGGCTTTGGGCGGAGTCGGGCGCGCCGCTACACGAGTGACCGCCCCGCGGTCACATTTAACGACGTAGCTGGCGCCGATGAGGCCAAGCTGGACCTGCAGGAAGTGGTAGACTTTCTCCGCCATCCGGGGAAGTACCATAAAATAGGGGCGCGCATTCCCCGGGGCGTGCTATTGGTTGGACCACCGGGGACGGGCAAGACGCTGCTGGCTCGGGCCGTGGCCGGCGAAGCAGGTGTACCTTTCTTCAACATCAGCGCTTCAGAGTTCGTGGAGATGTTCGTCGGCGTGGGCGCGAGCCGCGTGCGGGACCTCTTCGAACAGGCCAAAGTGGCGGCGCCAGCCATTGTCTTCATTGACGAGCTGGACGCGGTCGGACGCCGCCGGGGAGCTGGCCTGGGAACCGTCAACGACGAGCGCGAACAGACGCTCAACCAGTTGTTGGTGGAGATGGACGGCTTTGACGAGCGGCACGAAGTCATCATCCTGGCGGCCACTAACCGGCCTGACGTGCTCGACCCGGCACTACGGCGGCCTGGCCGCTTTGACCGTGAGATAACGGTGGGGCTCCCCGACCGCCCAGGCCGGGAGGGGATCCTGCGCGTCCACACGCGAAGCCTGCCCCTGGCCCCTGACGTGGATCTGGGGCTCCTGGCCCGCACCACGACCGGCTTCAGCGGTGCCGACCTGGCCAACCTGTGCAACGAGGCTGCCCTCATCGCTGCCCGCCACAATCACAGGCAGGTGACCCTAACCGATTTTGAGGAGGCCCAGGACAAAATATTGCTCGGTGGGGTGCGCCCCCTATTGTTGAACGGCCACGAGCGGCGCGTGGTTGCCTACCACGAAGCCGGACACGCCCTGGTGGCCTGGCTCACGCCCGCCGCCGATCTGGTGCACAAGGTCACGATTATCCCCCATGGGCGAGCCCTGGGGATGACTGAGCAACTGCCGGGCGAAGACCTCTACAACTACAGCCGGGAGTACCTGCTGGCGCGCCTGGCGGTGATGCTCGGCGGGCGCGTCGCCGAGGAGATCGCCTTGGGCGACGTGACCACCGGCGCGGAGAACGACCTGATCAAGGCCACCCGGCTGGCCCGGCGCATGGTCACCCGCTGGGCCATGGGCAGCCTGGGCCTGGTGGCTTTTCAGGCAGACGAGGAACAATCCTTCTTCGGCTATTCACTGGCTCAGGGTCGAGATTACAGCGAGGTTACCGCGGCACACATTGACCAGGACGTTCAACGCTTGCTGGAAGAGCGCCACGAGGTTGTCTACCGCCTATTGACCAGCGCGCGAGGGCAGTTGGATCAACTGGTTCAGGTCCTGTTGCAGGAAGAAACGATTGGCCAGGAGGTCCTGGGCCGGATCCTCGGACCTCGTACGGAACCGCCCTTCAAGACGGAAGAAATGTTGCCTTAGCACATCAGATCACCTGTTCGTTGCGCAAGCGCTCCATATCGCCGGCCGAGTACCCCAGGGACCGCAGGATTTCTTCAGTGTGCTGGCCTAGCGTGGGCGGCGGCCGGTATACGCCACCAGGAGTCCCCTGGAGCTTGACAGGAACTCCTGTAAGGGTCACTTCACCGGCGATAGGGTGGTCGATCTGGACAACCATCTCGTTGTAACTCAACTGTGGAGTCGAGAACACTTCAGCATAGGTCTTGATCGGACCGCAGGGAATTCCGGCCTCATCCAGCAGCCGCAGCCACTCCTCACTCGACTTGGCGAGGAACAGCTCACGCAGGATGGGTAACAATTCACCCCGGTTGGCGACCCGGGCGGGGTTGGTGGCGAAGCGTGGATCCTGGGCGAGGTGAGGTATCTCCAGCAGAGCACAGAGCTGTCCCCAGTGCTTGTCGTTCACGATCGCGACAGCAATAGGACGATCGCGTGTGTCGAAGCACTCATTGGGAACGGTGAAGGGACTGGCAGATCCCATCCGCTCCGGGTTTTGACCCGTTGCAAAGAAGTAGGCCGCCCAGCAGGCTTGCAGGGACACCAGACCGTCCCGCAAGGCTACCTCAACCTTCTGTCCCCGCCCGGTGATTCCTCGGGCGTACAGGGCACTAACAATGGCGAAGGCGGCCAGCGTCGCAGCGTAGACGTCGGCGATATTGGTGCCTACCTTCACCGGCGGACCGTCCGGCTCGCCGGTGACGCTCATCATACCACCATCTGCCTGGAAAATGAGATCAACGCCCGGCCGATGCGCCTCTGGCCCGCGCTCACCGAAAGCAGATACGGCACAATAGATCAAACGTGGCATCGCCGGAGCGAGGGTTTCAAAATCCAGCCCCAGCTTCTCGACAACCCCGGTGCGGAAGTTGTGCAAGAAAACGTCAGCGCTCGCCAGGAGCCGCTTCAGGATCTCTCTTCCCTCCGCTGTCTGAAGATTGAGGACCACCCCTTTCTTGTTGCGGTTCACACTCATGAAGAAGGCGCTCTCACCATTCAAGAAAGGGCCAAACTGGCGGCTCATGTCGCCGCCGGGCGGCTCGACCTTAATGACCTCCGCGCCCAGATCGCCCAGCAGCATAGAGCAATAGGGACCCGAGACCAACTGGGAGACATCGACCACGCGGATGCCTTCAAGTGCTTGCATATCGTTCCTCGGTTTCTCAGCCTTGGCTTAAAGGGCTGTGTTTTACCCACATTTCCAAACAGTTTGGGGCGAACTAGACGTTCCATCGAGATAGATAGTCACCGAGGGCCGCTAGGCTGGAAGCCATGCACTAAAAGAGCCAAGCCCTACGGGCTAAGGGTTCGTAAAAGAATTGCTTCCGTTGCTGTCATGCTGAGCGGAGCGAAGCATC
>JBBITV010000083.1:4298-11346 GCA_037440585.1 Chloroflexota bacterium | reverse complement strand
CAAGCAGTAACTCATTGGCCTTCGGAGGGTTATCGCTGATCAGGTGTCCCACCGCGATCTGGCCGGTCGTGCCCGCCCGGGCGCATCCAGCCAGTAGCAATAGTCCCAGAAAGGCCATCCATCTCAGGGTCATTTGTACTTTCATGATCACTTCCTTGTCGGGCGGGGACGCGGAGAACAGTGCAGAATGACCCCCCGTGTCTCTGTGTCTCCGCGTCCCTCTGTCCCTATTAGCCAACGCCGTGATCGAACTCAGGCGGCGACAAATACTCCCACTTCTCGCCCTTGCGGTACTTGGCAGCGATATCGAGAACTTTGGCCGCGTATTCAAAGGCGTAGGGGATGCCCGGGCCGTTCGGAACGAACCCGGCACCCAGGGTGCCGACCGTCACCGCTTCGAAGATCTCCTCGTCGGTGGCGCCCGCCTCGATGGCCGGGATAACGTGGATCAGGCAGCGCGGCGACTGGTAGGCCACGCCGATGGCGGTGAACATCAGCTCCTTGACCTTGCGTGGCAGCGCCCCGTCCTGCCAGACGGTGGCGTAGAAGTCGGCGAAGCGCTCTCCCGCCTCCGGCGCGATGGTGTTGATCACCTGGAACATGCGCGGCGTGAAGAGCATCTTCTCCTTCATGTACTGGTTGGCCTGTTGTGCACGTTCTTGCGAGACTGCCATGTTAACTCCTCCTAACTGAAAGAATATTAGTGGGCCCTTGACCCATACCAACGCTAGCTATCAAAGACTCGTCCGACGTACGTACCTCCTTTCTTCCCCGTCTCGCCAGGTGAGGGAGAACCGCGGATTAGCAGAAAGACGCGAATAGAATTCCAGAACATCCGCATTGTTCTCCCGAATCTACGGAATGACATCCAGCTCTGTGCTAATCCTTGCCGTCCTGGTCAGGATGTTATGCACAGGCGAGGTTTTCACCGTGTGATCCCAGATCTCCCGGATCGCGGCCTCATCGGCATCGGCCTGGACGTACAGCTTGGCCTTGATTTCTTCAAAGCCCGGGTGCCCTTCCGACCCAAGTCCCAGGAAAGTGAAGACATTGTTCTGGGTGGATTCCAGAGACACTTCCAGGTTCCGAATCGTGATCCCCCGCTTGGTCGCGTTAAGCACAAACCCTGTCGCCAGGCACGCGCCGTACGCTCCCAACACGTATTCTACGGAGTTCGGGCTCTCATCCTCGCCAGCCAGGTGCGCTGGCTCATCCACCAGAAAGCTGTGATTGCGCACCAAGGTCTTGAACTTGAGACCGGACAGCCACCGCACTCTGGATGTTTTGGGTGCGTGGGCGGCCTCTGGCTGCGCGCCAATCACCGCCAGTGAAGACTCTAGCGCTTCGACGTCTACTCCGTTCAGGATTCTTGCCATTTTTGCCAATTCCTCCTGCAGTTAAATGCTCGCGCGGAGCTGCTCCGCTGCCCTGGCGATGGTGCGCAGCTTTTCAAAGGCGATCTCGGCAGGGTTCATCGGCCGCTCGGCAAAGGTCCCAAAGCCGCAGTCGGGATTCAGGTAAATCTGCTCCGGCGCGAAGTACCGTAGGGCTTCCTTCACCTTCCCGATGACGAACTCCGGCGACTCGACCTCGTCGGAGCGGGGGTTGGCCACGCCCAGGCCGATCTCTCGCGCCCGCGGATAATGCTCGAACACCGCCAGCTCCCCCGCCCTGGGGGTCGCAAACTCAAGCACGAGCTGATCGACCCGCATGCCCATCATCGTCGGCACCAGGGGTTCGTAGCTGCCCTTGAGCAAGACCTCGTCTTTGCGGCTCCAGTTGCCCCGGCAGATGTGCACCCCGGTCTTCACCCCGTCAACGCCCTCGACGATACTGTTCAGAAGCCGCGTGGCAAAGATCAGCTCCCTGGTGGGATCGCCGGAAGTGGCGGCCATGGAGGCGCACATGAAGGTGCGTTCCTTGACGCCCACGTTGAAGACCACGTCCGTCAGCACCGGCTCGTCAAACTGGACAAAGGCCGCGCCCGCGTCCCGCAGGGCAATCAGCTCATTGCGCAGAATCTCCACCAGGTCCACCGCCAGTTCCTCTTGCGTGGGATACACGGCATCGGACACGCCCTTGACCCACATGGAGCGGGCGAGGAGGTAGGGTCCGGGCAGGGGTATCTTGATGGGTTTGTCGGTATGCTGGCGCAAGAACAGGTACTCGTCCAGGGCCAGGGGCCGCCTGGGGCGAAGCTTGCCTACCACGGTCGGGTTCTTAATGGCGAAGGCGGGGGCGTCGAGACTGCGCAGGATCTTGTCGAAAGAGGCCTTGTCTTCGACAACGTCCAGAATATCGGCCAGGGTCATCAGCTTGACCCCGTCCAACTTCTCCACGACGAAGGAGTAGAAATTATCCCGTCGTTGCTCGCCGTCGCTGACGATATCCACGCCCGCTTCTTCCTGGTAGCGTAGCGCCTCCAGCACAGCTTTGTCGGCAACCTCATTGAATTCCTCGAAGCTTAGCTGCCCTGCCTGGCGCTTGCGGAGCGCCTCCAGCAGATAGCGCGGCCTGGGCCAACTCCCGACAACGGTGACGGGAAATAAAGGTAGTTCCTTGGCAGACATCGTTTATTCCTCCTGTTGTTTTTGAGTTCGTTCCCAATCCGTCCACGACCCATCATAGTTCCGCACACGGGGATATCCTAACAGGCGCAAGGTGAGATACGTATGCGCTGAGCGTTCCCCGATGGCGCAATATGTCACGACCTCTTTATCCGCGGTCGCGCCCAACGCGGCGAACTCAGCTTTGAGCTCATCGGCCTCGCGGAAAGCCTGATAGGCGCGGCGGGTGAGGGTCTTGTCCCACGACCGGTTGCGTGCACCGGGAATGTGGCCCTGAGCGTATTCCTCAGGCGTGCGGCAGTCGAGCAGGAGTGTTATGTTGTCTTTCAGGCGCGAAGCGATCCATTCCGCCGTCGCCAGCCGGTCCTCACGCAAACTCAGCACGAAGTTAGCCGGTTCGACCCTGGGTTGAGCGCGTGTCACCGGCCGGGCTTCCGCCAGCCAACGTTCGATGCCGCCCTCGAGCACACTCACGCGGCCAAAGCCCAGGTACTCTAAGAGCCAGAAAGTCAGCGCCGCCCGGGTCCCACCGATTTCGTCGTAGACCACAATCTGTTTGTCGGGCGCCAGGCCCAGGCGGCCGAGTACGGCAGCCACCTCTTCGGACGTGCCGCGGGTATTGGGCAGCCCGAGCACGCGCCCGGTGAACACCTCGTCCAGATTCAAATACACCGCGCCAGGCAGGTGCCCGAAGATATACCCTGCGCCAGGCGTTGTGACCTCCACTAGCCGCAGGTCAGGCTCTCCCAGGTGATTAGCCACCCAGTCGGTGCTGACCAGCAAATGGTCGTTGGGGAATCGTCTTTCGCTCATGTAGTCTCTCTTGCTTCTTGGATTTGCTTGATCGAGGCTCGCGGTCCTCGCCCAAAGAAAAAAGACCAACGCGACGATCCAATTTGCCGGGGGACAGACCCGTGAAGCGTGGGCCCGGTGCCAAGAAACACAAAAGCCCGGGAGGGGTCTCCCGGGCTTATCGCCCTGATTTGACCCTGCCCCACCGTGGGTTGCTCACCACAACTGCGGGGGCAAGTCGCACTGGTTCGCCGGTTGATCTGGCTACTCTGCTAGAAACCTACCAACGGGCGAGGTGGCTATTGCCCCCGCCCAGGACAGATGCATCTCGAGGTTTGAAGCCCGATCAGGCTTCGACGGATTGTCAGAAGGATCATTATGAGATCTCCTCAGCGGTCCGACACTGGCTACTCAATCGCGGACATTAGACATTATAACGAATTCGCTCAGGATTGTCAAACGGACCTTAGAGCTTGTCTGAAAAGTCGTGGGGCAGGCTTTCTAGCCTGCCAAAGCAGCCTGGAAAGGCTGCTCCACAGGACTTTTCAGACAAGCTCTTAGATCACCTCTGCCTTTGCCAATTCGCCCAGCTTCTTCGGCCCATAGCCCAGATACTTGAGATACACCAACCCATTGTCGGCGCCGACGGGGCGGCAGACCCACTTGATCCGGCCGGGCGTCCCGGTCATCTTCCAGGGCGGCTGTTGCAGCAGAAGCTCGCCGTAGACCGGGTCCTCAACCTTCGCCAGAATGCCGCGCTCCCACCAGTTGTCCTCATTGAGCGCGTCTGTCGGGCTGTTCACCCGGCCGGTGGCAACGATGCCGGGACCCCGTTTGTTGAGCACGTAGTCCTGGACTTTCCCCAGAATCTCGTCGGCGGTGTAATTCAACGACCATTGCTCGACTTCGGCGTGCAACAGTTTCTTGTTCGCCAACTGTAGCCGGTCGATGAAGGTCTTGAACTGGGGATGCTCGCGCAGCTCGGGCCGTCCCATGATCGTCGTCAGCGCCTGGAAGTTGACGTCGGAGAAGCCGGCGATCATGGTGAAGCCGTCTTTCGTCCGCACGAAGGTGTACGGAAAGACCGAGGTATCGAGCAGGCCGATGCGCTCACGGACTCGGCCTGCCTTTTCGTACCAGGTAACCTGATCCTCCAGGAAGCGCATGATGCCCTCGGTGCCGGTCACGTCCAGCATCTGGCCCCGGCCGGTCTGGCCCCGGTAGCGTAGCGCGGTCAGCGTCCCGAACGCCGCCCACGCCCCGGCGGCGTACCAGCCCAGCCAGTTCCCCGCTTTGGTTGGCACCTCGTGGGGCTGGGGCTCCGGCCCACTTTGCATCTCACCGGTGACATAGACAATGCCTGAAAGCGCTTGATCGGCAACCTCCCGGTGGGGCTTGCGGCGTTGTTTCTCCGCCTCCGGCCCGAACTGTCCGTAGGTCGAGATGGCGACGTAGATCAGGCGCGGGTTCTTCTCGGCAAGCTGGCGATAGCCGATGCCCCACGCGTCCATCTGGCCGGGCGCGAACGTCTCGACGACGACGTCGGCCCGGGCGGCCAGGCTCACGAAGATGGCCCGCCCTTCCGCCGTCTCCAGGTTGAGAGTGGTGTGCAGTTTGTTGTGCCCCTCGACCAGGTAGCCCAGGCCAGTATCCTGGTGCATGATCCCGAAAGGTGACAGCTTGCGCACCAGGTCGCCACCCGGCGGCTCCACGCGGATCACCTCGGCTCCAAACTCGGCCAGGATCGAGGAACAGATACAACCGGCCAGGCTGCCCTGGCTGACGTCCAGCACCAGCAAGTCGTCCAGCGCTTCGGGCTTGACGTGTGCCTTGGCCGGATCGTCGCGCTGGCGGATCCACTCCGGCCACTCGGACGGGATTCGTTCTTCTTCGAGCTCCGACAAGAGATTTCTTTCAGCCATGCAAGCACCTCCTGCCCAAGGTCCCCCTGAGTTCCCCCGAGTTCCCCCGAGTTCCCCCGAGTTTTCGCTCGGCCATCAGAACACCTCCCCTTCTCCTTCTACCCAGTCATCAGGCGGCTTGGAGCCCACCCGATTGGCCCAGCGCCCAACCACCCCTTGCTCGGTCAGCCGATCGATGTCTTTCGGTTGTAGCCCCAGGACGTGGGCCAGGACGTAGTGATTGTGCCAGCCCACCGGCTTGGCCGCCCACCGGATGCGGCCTGGCGTCTCGGACAGCTTGGGCGCCGGCCCGTACTCGACCATGTCGCCGTACAGCGGGTCGTCAAGCTGCCAGGCCGAACCACGAGCTCGCCAGTGCTCGCTCGCGTGGTGGTCCTGCGCCGTCGCCACGGGTGCCGCCGCAAAACCGTGCTCGGCGCCTAGAGCGTCGACCTCGGCTCCGGTCTTGCCGGCAGCCCACACGCGGATAGTGTCCAGCAACGCGTCGCCGTTCTCCGGCTTGAGGCGCGCCTCAAGGGTGGCAAAGCGCGGGTCCTGAGCCAGTCCCGGCTGCCCCATCGCCTGGCATAGGCCGCGGAACTCGTCGTCGCTGGCTGCCGCAATGGCGACATAGCCATCTTGACACGGGAAGATGTCCGATGGGCAAATGGCCATATCCCGATTGCCATAGCGGCCGCGTTCCTGGCCGGTCAATCCCTGGTAGACCCAGGTCCAGTCAATGATCCGCATCAGGCCCTCGCCCTGAGAGTACTCGATGAACTGGCCTTTCCCCGTCCGTTCACGGTAGTGCAGGGCGGTCAGGATAGCATTGCAGTTCATCAGCGCCCCAAAGAAGTCACCAATGTAGATACCACTCTTCATTGGCGACCGACCAGGGAAACCGGTGATGGCGGCCATCCCGCTCACCGCCTGAGCCAGCAGGTCGTAAGAGGCGCGGCCTTCAGAGAATGGCCCCCACTGTCCAAAGCCGTTGGCCGCCAGGTAGATCAGGCTGGGGTTGATTTCGGACAGTTGCCGATACCCCAGGCCCCAGCGGTCGAGCGTCCCGGCGCGCAAGTTCTCGACCAGGATGTCGGACTTGGCGGCCAGGCGTTTGAAGAGATCTTTACCTGCCGGCTTGTGCAGATCGATGGCGATGTGATACTTGTTGTGGTTGACCGGGGTAAAGCCCAGGCACAGGTTGCGCCAGAAGTAGCCCTCGGGCGGCACGTAGCGCATCGTGTCGCCGGTCGGCGGCAACTCGACCTTGATGACCTCGGCGCCAAACTCGGCCAGGTAATCGGCGGTGGCCGGGCCGAGAATGAGCGTGGTCAATTCCAGGACCCGAATGCCGCGCAGGGCCTCCGGTTTCTCGTGGACCCGTGCCAGGTCGAAGGTCTCTGCGGTCCAATCGAAATATCCGTCGTTGCTCATGTCATCCTCCTAAACACATATCTCAAAAGTGATTCCGGGGGTGCGGCATTGCCGGACAACACTACAGCGGATTAGGGGAAGGAACGGATTTCAAGGTCTGAACAATCCGTTATTTCCTCTAATCTGTTGTAGTGTTCGCGAGGCCGGAACCACTTTTGGGATATGTGCCTAAACCTCTGGCTCAGATCGGGCGAATAGGCAGATTATAATCAAAATCGAGTGAAATTCAAACTTACCTCAGCCAGCGCCTCGACAGCCGCGGCCAGGTACACCGCGCCCCGCTCCGCGCTCGCTCGCCGCGGGTCACCCAGGACACCGTTGGGGCTGACAGGCCGCACGCCGCTGGTTTGCAGC
>JBBITV010000083.1:0-4287 GCA_037440585.1 Chloroflexota bacterium | reverse complement strand
ATCGCCTGCATATCACCCGTGTAGCCAGCCTCGGCGTGCGCCAGGTTCACCAGGTCCGGACGCAATGCCAGCATCTCCGAGGTTTCCTTCTCCCCGGCGTGAATGCCCGCCTCGGCCGGGTCCATATTGAGACTGCGGAAGTCTTCAATGACATCCGAAGTCTGGGGCCATAGCAGGCCGATCTCTGGCCACAAACGCCGCAACTCCTCAAGCGCCATCGCCAGCGCGCGCCCATTTCCCCATGCGCCGACAGGAGGATCAAGCGCCGGAAGCCCTGCCCGGCCAGGCTGTTCGCCACGTCAACCAGGACAGCAGCCAGGGTCTCGTGCCGAAGGCTGAGGGTGCCGGGAAAGTCACGGTGTTCCTCGGAGCACCCAATCGGGATGGCTGGCGCGACCAGGGCGTAACCCACCCGGGCGGCAAATCGGGCCGCCAAAGCTTCGGCGCGGAAAGTGTCGGTGCCAGTGGGCAGGTGCGGCCCGTGCTGTTCGGTCGCACCCAATGGAATAATGGCCGTGTCGTAGCCCGCTCCGAGGGCGGCTTGCACCTCAGGCCAGGATAGCTCAAAGAGCAGGAGAGAGCGTGGGGTGCGGGTCATGCTGCATCGACACCTGGATGGAAGCCCAGGCGTGGGACGAGCACGCCAAATGCTCTGCACTCCCGGCATCGAAGAACCATACCGACCTGGTGGGCGAACAGCTCCAGCCAATATAGAACGAGATATGCCACAAAGTTGAGATGTGGGTGCCGGCTCACAAAGTCATGCGTGACCGGATAGAACATCGCCAGGAGCGAGACGAGCAGCAGTGGCCCGTACAGCAGGCCAAGCAACAAGAACGGGATTGAGTAGTAGCGGGCAAAGTTGCCGCAGATGTGATAGAAGAAGGCAGCATAATCGCGGGCAATGGCCCGGGCAATCCACGCAACTGGCACCGGCGCCCCAAAACGCCGGAGGCGCATTGCCCGGCGTACGAAGTCGAAAAGGGGTGGAAGAACACTCCCCACGGCCAGTAGATACCAGCCGCTTAACACAGTGGCAAGCAAGGACACGAGCATGGTCAGCTTGTCCCATGAGAATACCAGCGCCTTTGGTTTGTCCGAGTGCTTGCGAAGGATAAAGGTTTCGGAGCCGCCATAGAACGCGCGCCGAATGATGTAAGCGCGCAATGTGCCCCGGTATTTATGGCGCACGCGTCCACGCGGTACATAACGCACACGGTAACCGGCATCCCTCACCCGCCACACCAGATCCACGTCCTCGCCGATGGGAAAGTCTTCGTCGAAACCACCCACCTGCTGCCAGATAGTACGACGTACGAGCAAGTTGGCTGTCGGTAAGAAGGGAATGCGCGAGTTAGGCCGCACCTCGCCCTCGTCGCGGCCCATGTACAGTGACGCGTTGACGGCCTCGTAGCGGTCGATGACTGACTCCAGGCTATAGGGCTCAATCAGGCCGCCAATGGCACCCACTTGCGGATCGCTGAAGTAGGAGACCAGGGAGGTTAGCCAGTCGGGATCGACCACACAGTCGCTATCGGTAAAGGCCAGGATCTCCCCCCGTGCCACACGCGCTCCCACATTACGACAGGCCGCCGGGCCGGACTGTCGACTTTGCCGAACTACGCGCACGGGCAGGCACGCCACGACTTCCAGGGTATCGTCGTCGGAGGCATCGTCCACGACGATGATCTCCAGGCGATCAGCCGGGTAATCCAGTGCAAGGAGCGAGGTGACACACTCGCGCAGGTCCGCGGCCCGGTTCCGCACCGGCACCACGATCGACACGACAGGTAACTCTGCAGGGAGCGCGGGCCAGTACGACGCTATGCCGCGCTGCACCAGGGCATCCAGAAACGACTTCGCCTCCTCTACTTCAAGGCCAGCGGCAGCAGCGGCGTCGTTCAGCGAGGTGTGGCCGTCACACTGGCGGAGCAGGGCGAGCGCGGCAGCGTTGACGCGCATAAGCTGCAGCGGCCTTTCGGATAGGAGGTAGGCTTCCTCGCCAGTGGCGTGAAGCGTAGTGCCGGGTTTAACGTAGTACATAGGCGCTACACATATCCGAACAGTTCAAGCCAGCTCGCTGGCGCTGAATGATGGTGGCTGGTCGTGCGGGCGAGTGCCGGGCTAGAAGCCATGCGCTGAGAGAGCAAAGCCCTTCGGGCTAAGACCCAGCCCCGCAGGGGCTTCGCTCTTTTAGCCCACGGCTTCAGCCTGGGGCTGCCTCCGGCGGGTCTAGCCGAACCGGATTCATCGTTTGCCGAGTCACGCTTGTGTGCCGATCCTGCGTGCTCCCTTCGTCGCCCGGCGGCTGACCATTCACCGCAGCACGATCCCCCGCCGGCTCAGGTCCTCCGCCACATCCGCCAGGCCCAGCTCGACCAGCTTCTGCCGGGTGGGGATGCCCGTCTCGCGATCCCAGCCGCGCAGGGCATAATACTCGTCTTTCATCTGCTCGAATCGGGCCTCGTCGAGCACAGCCCCGGCAAATTTGCCTTTCTTGAGCGGTTCCTTGAAGAACTTCTTGGGCAGCGCATCGTCGGCGCGCGTCAACCCTTCGCGCACATCGAAGGCCCGCTCCAGGTTGCGAATGCGCTCGCCTACTTCCAAGAAGTAATTCTGGTCGACCTCAAGCCCGGTGGCAGCGCGGAAGAGGGCCACCGGGTAGTCCAACGTCTGGAAGACGAACAGGTTGTAGAGCCACTTGCAGATCCCCAGGCTGTCCGGCACGCGCTCCGTGTGCTCCGAAATCACTGTCGCCATCGCTTTGCCTTCGTACGAGGTGGGAACCGCCGCCTCAGGAGTTCCGTACATTTCCTTGGCGACGCTCATCCACCAATCAGGCCAGCGGTTCCAGTCATATTCTGTCAGTGAGCCGCGCAGGGGCAGCGGGTCGCCGCGGTGTCCCACAGCGGCTGCCAAGGCCGTGCCACGGTAAGGTCGCATCTCGTAGCCATGCGGTGAGAGACCTTTCACCAGGATAAGCTTCTCCTCAGCCGCGGGACCCCAGTGTTTGGCAGCGTATTTCTGGCCCTCAGCCAGCAAGTCCCCGAAGCCCTCGCGCCGGGCGATCTTGTGGATGGTGCTCAGGATCGCGTCTTTGCTGCCTCGCTCCATCGGGATGCCGTCGGTCTCGCGCTCGCTAATGATCCCTTCGTGGTACAGCTCCATCAGATACGCAATACTGGCGGCCATCTCGCTGGAGTCCATCCCATACTTGTTTGTCAGCAGGGTGGCCTCCCACATCACGTTCATGTCCAGGTTCCACACCTCGCCGGTGAAACCGCTGAAGGGCTCGCACGACGTCACGCCTCTCCCGAGGCCAGGCACGGACAGGAAGTTCATGCAGCGCATGGGGCAGCTGAAGCAGCCAACATTCTTGAGTTGATACTTCTCCAGGTACGCCGTACCGGGCCAGTTGTCGATGATGGGCTCCCAGTTGACTTCTTCAAAGGCGCCCAGGGGAAAGAAGCTGAACTCGTACATGTACTTGACTTCGCGCACGACACCCCACTGGGACAGTTCCTGGCACGCCGGGTGGTCGCGGATCTCCTGGTGGATCTTGAGGGCCAGGTCCAGGAACTCCTTGGGGCGCGCCAGCCGCACCGGCCCGGTGCCCCGCACGGCGATAGCCTTGAGGTTCTTCGAGCCCATCACAGCGCCCATCCCCGTGCGGCCCGCCGCGTCGCCCGTTTCCGTGAGCAGGCAGGCGAAGCGCACCAGCTTTTCTCCGGCCGGCCCGATACACACCACTTTCACGTCCGGATCACCCAGCTCGTCTTTGATCAGGCGCTGGGTTTCATAGGTATCTTTGCCCCAGAGATGGCCGGCGTCGCGGAACTCGACCCGGTCATTCTCGATCCAGAGATAGACTGGCCGGTCGGCTTTACCCCGGATGAACAGGTGGTCGTAGCCGGCGTATTTCAGCTCTGGCCCCCAGTAGGCGCCGAAGTTGGACTTGGCCCGCAGGCGGGTCAAGGGTGACCTGGCCGTCACGTCCACCCGGCCCGAACCGGCCAGCGTTGTACCGGTCAGCGGGCCGACGTTAAGGAGCAGCGGGTTACGAGGATCGAAGGGATCAACGCCGGGCTCCAGGGCATCGTAGAGCAACTTCGCGCCGACGCCCCGACCGCCAATAAACTGCTCAGCATAGTGGGCGGTTGGCTCGCGCTCCACTTTACGCTCGGTCAAGTTGATCCGAAGGATATTGCCTGCCCATCCGTACATCTGCCTCACCTCCCCACCACCATGGTTTCTACCAGCTCCAATAGGCGCCGGGCGTTGCTGACC
>JBBITV010000082.1:0-11392 GCA_037440585.1 Chloroflexota bacterium | reverse complement strand
CCTCGGCTTCGACCCCGCCGCCTGAAGTGATAACCCTGTTGAGCCCGGCCTACGAGGTGGTCGCCGAGAATCAGCAGGGAACCCCGACGGGTTCGTTGAACGCCCCGATGGTGCTTCGCATCCCGTACAATCAGGCAGCACTGGCAGCGCAGGGCTTCAGCGAGGATCAGATCCTGCCGGTGTACTTCAGCCCGGCTGGCAACGGCTGGGAGCCGGTGAAGAGCACCGTGACGGATAGGCAAGCCAACGAAGTGGTGATCTTTGACGACCGCCTGGGCAGCTTCGCCTTGATCGCCACGCCAGTCTATCAGCGTGTCTACCTCCCCCTCGTGATCCGCTGACCTCGTGCCTGTCTGAGAGCTTGTCTGAAAAGCCCATATCTAGTGTTCGTAGTGCGCATGGATTCGCTTCGCTCACCACAAGCTTCAGTGCGCTATTTAGGCGCTGGATAGACGCCCACTACGAACCTTTTCAGACAAGCTCTGATGCGCAGCGCTCCCAGACCCGAAGGGTTTTCGGAAACCCTTCGGGTCTGAGAGTTTGGGTCGGCGATGAGTTGATTCATCTCCGGCACGCGGCGTTCAAAAGGTCCTACTTGAAAAACGGCAGATCGGGCGCGGCCAGCCACGCGCCGAGTGCCGTACCCAGGGCGATCATCAGCCGGAAGATGCGGCGTTCCCAGGCGGTCATAGCGTCTTCACTCCAGTGAAGAGCCAACGGCCGTGGCGCAGTTCGAACACGCTCTCGTCCGTCTGGCCCTCACCTGCAACCTGCAAGGCAATTCGAGTGTCAGTGACCTCTGCGCGCACGGTGGCCGGAGGCTGGCCGATCTGAAGGGGGTAGAGGACCGCCGGCAAGGCCCAGGTCGGACTGCGCTCTGCCGGGCGAAGCACAAGCACCGTTTCGGGTGGGTCGAGGTGGGCCGGGTTGTTGAGCGTATCCCAATCCAGCACTGCGCTGACGACTTGTAGCTTTGCGCGCTGGCCCACGAGCACGGCCTGGTGGCCCTCCTGGCTCACGCGCGCATAAGTGTGGAGACGGGCCTCGACGGAGACCGGGGCGGCGGCGACTATCTCGTCCAGCAGGACGAAGTAGCGCCGGTCGATGAAGACGAGATGCCGGCGGCACACCCGCGTGCCGGGATCGTAGGCATCGCTCGCGTCGCCGATCAGGTAAGTGTAGCGCGGCTGCTCCTCCCAGTTCACAATCTTGCCTTTGGTGCCGGGCGTCTGTCCCCGGCCATCGATCAAGATACAGTTGTGCGCAGCGGTCGTCGCCTGGTAGAATTGCCAGCGGTCGGTGCCAAAGTATTCCTCGGCGTACTCGGGTGGGCCAAGATCGACGGCCAGCGGCTCGCCCCAGGCGATGAGCTGGAAGCTGTTCAGGTCGAGGTGGGTGTGGTTGGCGCTTAAGTCGCCACTCTTGAAGGACAGGTAGATTTCGGGATCGGGCCATCGCGAGGCCAGGGCCGCCCAGCCAATGTCCAGGTAGGGTTGTGTGACCGGCAGTCGAGGTGGATGCTGGATGGGTGTGGCTGGGCGCCACAGGATGGCGAAGACTTCGCGCGGCCAATTGTCGTGTCTGGCAAGCTGGGGACCGTAGGTGTCCGCATACCAGGTGAAGTCGGCGTTGTCGAAGCGACTGGCCAGCAGGTAGAGGATGGGCTCGGCAGCCAGGTTCGGGTTGTCGCCGAAACTGGCCGGGATGCCGCCGGGGTTAAAGAAAAGGGGGAAGTAGCCGGTGCGGGCCATGCCTGGTCGCTGGAACGCGCCGTTGTCCTCGCCCACGGCCGGCAGCAGCGCAGCTTCGAACCGCAGCGCATAGGACATGGCGTAGGCCCAGTAACCCGGACCCTCGTCCCACCCACCGTCGGCGCCGAGGTGGGTATAGAAGCGTTCCAGGAGGCGCCGGCTCTGGCTTAAAACCTCGGCTGCACGGGGCATCTCGGTCATGACAGCCAGGGCCGCTGTGCCGAAGCCGCCATTCAGCACGGCATTCCAGTTGTGATAGGCGCGGGTCCACGACGCGCCCTCTCGGATCGCCTGCAGGTAGCGGTTGAAGCCCTTGTCTGACAAGCCCTTCCGCACACGTTTGCGCTCGTCATGGCTGAGCACGTCGTACAACCAGTTGTAACCGACGGCGACGGCGAAGCTGGTTTCGGCAGACATCAGGTCACAGGTGCGGTCGCTGTTGGTCCAGGACGGCCAATTGTCGATCACGTTGAGCAGCTCGAGCCGGGCGCGGTCACTGTAAGAGTTGTTGCCGCTGAGCAACCCGGCGAAAGCCAGGGAGAGAATGCGGCCCTGGACGTTGCGGGCGGCGCGTAGCAGGCGACTTTCCAGCCGCTGTTTGCCGCGTGCTGGTTCATCCTCTTGCCCAGCGGGCAAGGCGAGGAACGGCTCGCCCAGCCAGCGGTCACAGCGGGCGATGAGGCGGCTGTACCAGGGCGTAACGGCCGGGTGTTGAACGCGCTCGCGCAGGCGCGGCAGGTCGGCGGGAGTCAAGAACAGGGTGGGAGGCTGTGTGCGCGGAGGCGTATGGTTGCAACCCGGCAGCGAGCTTAGCGTGATACCAACCAGACCACCGATGGTCAGACGCAGGAAAGTGCGCCGGCTGATAGTTGGAGGGCTATCAGGAATATCATCTCGCATTACATCCCAATTCCTCAGATGCCCACTCCCTTACGGGTGATCCATCCTTGCTCGTTCATGGTCAGGAATGCGTACGATTTCAGGAGCAAGAATACCGTCAGATAGGCCAGGGCTATAATCGGGGTGATGACCCAGTCCTGCGGCTGGCGCCACAAATGGGGGAGGCCACGGATGCCCCGGCCGATGACGGCCCAGGCCAATAGGAATGAGGCCAGGAGTAGATCGCTGTAGAAGGCATGGTAGAGGAAGTAGGCCCAGGTAAAGAATAGCCCAAACGGTCCGATGAGAATGATCAACATCGTCAGCGGCAGGATGAGGGGGCGTCGAAATACCCAGCCCTCCCCGAAGGCGCGCAGATAACAGCGGAAGCTGTTGCGCGCCCAGCGCAGCCGTTGCTTGAGAGCTAACAACAGGCGGTCAGGAAATTCGGCGTAGACCTGAGCGGTCGATTGGTATACGGTTTGGTAGCCAGCACGTAGCACCAGACTCGTCAGGCGACCGTCGTCGCCGCCGATGCAGGGGCGGCCGAGGAAGGTTTCGTGGACAAGCTGGTCCAGGACCGGCAGCAGGAGCGCCCGGCGGTAGGCAGCAGTCCGGCCGGACAGGCAGCTCACCACGCCATAGGCGCTCTGGATCGGGACCATGTGCTCGAAGCGGATGTCCAGCAGCCAATCGGCCAGGCGGCGCAGGATGGAACCATCCGGGTTGCGGACGTTCTGGCGCGTACCTACTCCGCCGACCAGGGGGTCCTGGAAGGGCTTGAGAATTTCCCTCAGGACGCCGGGTGTCCATGCCACGTCGCTATCTACCAGAACGACGATCCGTCCCCGTGCCGCCTTGATGCCCTCGGCCAGGGCCAGGCGTTTGCCTGGGCCATTAATGACGAGCGCTTTCACGCGATCCCATTGTGCCGCCATCTCCTGTGCCAGGCGAATGTTGCGCGGGTCGCGACTGTCTACCGCCAGGATAATCTCGTCCGGCTCGTTTTGCAGGACGGAGGTCACACACAGGCACAGGTTGGCAGAAGTCTCATGATACACCGGAATGATGACAGAGGTTGAGGCAGAATATTCACCCTCAACCGGTCGGTAGAGCCGCCGCGCGTCGACGCGCAACAACCACAGGCCCCAGGCGATGAAGGCATATGACAACACGCGTTGATCCTGCACGCCGGCCGCCAGCGAAATAGTTGCCAGTAACGCCAACGTGAGCCCCATGATGCCCAGCCACGGCGGCTGGAGCGGGAAGAGACGCGCCACAATACGGGTCGCATTCACGACCGGCCTCTCCCGCCCACGGCGACTTTCAAGGTGGAGTGTTGTTTCCGTTCGGCCAGCCGGGCACGCCGGGCCATCTCGTTGTTGACGGCGATGACAGCCTGCAGCAGAGGCATCGGCCACCCACGCTCCTGAGCGAAGTTGAGAAAGGCGGCGGTGTCCTTGGGCAGGCAGGCGCCATCGAAGGGGTAACCGCCCCGCGTGCCGTAGTGGGGGTTCCAGATGCCTTCGGCACTGCGGGAGACGATTTCGCTAACCGTGGCACTATCGATGCCCAGCTTTTCACAGATCATGTGGACCTCGTTGAAGTAGCTGATCTTAGCTGCATTGAACAGATTGTGGACATACTTGGCCATCTCGGCCGTGCGCAGATCGGTGATCACCACTGGAGCGCCGAAGGGCGTCAGCAACCCTTCCAGAATGCTCGCCGCCCGCGCATCGTGGGTGCCGATGACAGTCAACCACGGACGGGCAAAATCCTCGCGGGCGGTCGCCTGTCGCAAGAACTCCGGGTTCATGCACACCCCAAATTCCCGCCCGGCCTGCTTGCGCGAATGCTGTTCCAGGGCTGGAATCAGAACACTTTCAGTCGTCGTCGGGGGCACGGTGCTGCGCAGGACGACGATAGGATAGCCATCCGCAATTGCCAGCCACCGCCCGACGTAGACAGCCGCATCGCACAGAGCGCCCAGGTCGATCCGGCCATGGACGGTCGGCGTGGGGATGCAGATCATCCAGACCTGGATCGTGGCGCCTCGCCGGCCCAGCTCGCCAGTCAGGACGGCCTGGTACCCTGCCTGGCGCAATCTTACAACCACCTCCGGATTCACGTCCAAAAAAGTGACATGATGACCCTTGTCTGCCAACCCTATCCCTGTCGCCTGCCCGACCACTCCAGAACCCAATACGCCAATCTTGACCATGAGACTTCCCCCCTTCGAGCCTCCGTGATTTTGCAAAGTGAACCTCTGATGGTACAATACGCTTTATGCCGCGTCTTCAAAACATCGCCAATTACGCCTGTTACTACGGAATGGGGCGCCTGGATGAATTGCAGCGGTTTTCCCTCGTCATCCTGCAACCCGGCCATTACACTGCCGCTGAAATCGATAGCTTGCGCGCCAAGGGAACGTCGACCCTGGCGTACCTGTCCCTCGGCGAGGATTACACCCTGGTGCCTGATGCTTCCTGGTACTTGCGAAGCGCCGACGGCGCACCGCGCGTCAACCTGGATTGGAACACCTACTACATCGATACCCGCGACAAGGCCTGGGAGCAACACCTGATTTCAACATATATTCCCGCCATTCTTAACGACAGCCACTTTGATGGCCTCTTTCTGGACACGGTGGATAGCCAGGACCTCTTTCCTGAGTTACGCGCGAGCATGGCTGCCCTCGTCGCCGCTATCCGTGCTGCTTACCCGTCCGCTGTTCTCGTCGTCAACCGGGGCTTTGCTATCC
Source organism: Chloroflexota bacterium (assembly GCA_037440585.1). Classification (GTDB taxonomy): domain Bacteria; phylum Chloroflexota; class Anaerolineae; order Epilineales; family JBBITV01; genus JBBITV01. The sequence continues at coordinate 6,001 of JBBITV010000082.1, read as the reverse complement.
TCGACCACATCGCCGGTGACATCGATGGGGTGATGTTCGAGTGCTTTAGCACGTGCCACCGCGCCGGCCATTATGCGACCTGGAGCTCCCCCATCCGCGAATATAATAGCCGCATCGCCGATTGGCTCAACCGCTTGCGTCTAACCTATCCGTTAACCATCCTTGCCTTGGACTATGCTCATCCCTCTGAGAAGCCGCGCATCGAATACGCCGTGCGCCGGGCGCGAGCGTATGGGTTTTTGCCGTACGTGTGTACGTGGGACCTGGGTGAGCTGTTTTTTCTGGATGATGTGAAACGGGAAGCGTGATGCGTGATGCGTGAGTACCGTGAACGTACCACGCAACACGCGACACGTTTACCGCGCCACCGCCCGCACACCCACTCCCTCCTATGACCCACCATTGCTACGGTAGTAATCGCGCCAGAAATTGAGCACGTCGTTCAGGCTCTGGGTAAAGCTGACTTTCGGCTCCCAGCCGGTCTGACGCCGAATCTTGCGGCTATCACCAACGCAACGCGCGATATCGTCACGCCGGATACGTGCCGGATCGATATGGACCGCGATGGGTATGTCGACCATGGCCAGGAGCAGGTCGAGCATGCTCTCGATGGATACGGTCGAGCTGGAACAGACGTTGTAAACCTCCCCCGGCCGCCCGCAGGTAACAATGTCCCAATAGGCCCGCACCGCATCCCGGATGTCCACGAAATCGCGCTCCGATGCCAGGTTGCCAACCGAAACGACGGGGTCTTGCCGGTACAGTTCGGAGGCGGCGATCTGGCTCGCCAGGGAGGAGCACACCATTGTAGGCGGCTCACCCGGCCCGATCAGGTTGAAGCTGCGTCCAATGTAAGTCTGCAGGCACTCGGTCACACAATAGTGATAAGCCAGCAACACCTGAGCGGCTTTGCTGATGCCGTACAAGGAGACCGGTCGAACAGGCTGCCACTCGGCAATGGGCAGTTCGTCTGGAGACACCATCCCGTACTCAGCGGCAGACCCTGCAATGAAAACTTTGACACGCACATCTGGGGCCAGGCGTGAAGCGGCCCGCAGCACGTGGTCCGTGATCTGGACGTTGGTGATCAGCAGGTCTGCGAAGTCGCCAGTACGACACACGGATGCCAGGTGGAAGATATACGCTGGCCGGATCTCGTTGACGACCCGGTAGACCGTTTCCCGGTCTGCGAGATCGGCGATGATCAGGTGGAGGTCGCTCCCCAGATCGCGCAAGGCCCGGCTCGGCTCGGACCGGATCAGTCCGAAGACCTCTAAGTCCTTGGATAGGAGCAGGCGGGCCATGTGGGGGCCGGTGAAGCCGTTCACACCGGTGATCAATGCTCGCTCGGTCTTGTGACCGGGTCGGATAGAATTTCTCTTACGCGGAGAGTTCTTCCGTTGAGCCGTCATGGTATCATTCCTCTTGTCGCTAGGCGGCTGAATTGTCAACCAAAGCGGGGGCGATGGGCTCCCGCAGGAACAATGGGCGCAGCCTCTCGAACTCGGCGCAGGCTCTTTCGTAATCGTCGGGCCGGCCGATGTCAAGCCAATAACCTTCGAAGCGATAGCCGATGACGCGTCGCCCGTCCGCAAGCAACCGGGCTACGAGTTCAGGGAAGTCCAGCCGCTGATTGTAGGGGATGAGGGTATGCACGGACGGGTCGATGACGTAAATGCCCATGCTCACCTGGTGTTCAAATTCCGGTTTCTCCACATATTCGACAATCTCGCCTCCGCCGTTCGTCTTCAGCACGCCAAGGTCGATCTTGACCCGACGCGGATACAGACCAATGGTGAGCGCCGGCCCCATCTGGCAATGATAGCGGTAGAAGTCGCCGTAGTCGAGGGTGGTGAGCAGGTCGCCATTCATGACCAGCGTGGGTTCCTCGGATAGGGACACGAGCGACAGTGGCCCCGCCGTCCCCAACGGTCGCTCTTCCATCGAGTACGTGAGATTGACACCCAGGTGACTGCCGTCGCCGAAATAGGTTTTCATCAAGCGGGCCAGGTATCCCACGGAGAGGATGATGTCGTGGAAGCCGTGCTCCCGCAGTTGCCGGATGACAATCTCCAGGATGGGTGTGTCACGTACGGGGATCAACGGTTTTGGAAATACAGTTGTGTATGGCGCCAGGCGGGTGCCCTTACCACCGGCTAGAATTACAGCACGCATGGCTCTCTTCCCCCCCATCGATTTTAGATTTTAGATTTTGGATTATGGGTAGATTTTGGACATCACCTATGGTCATGGGCCTGAAATTCTAAATGGCGTACATCCGGATTGGATACATGTCAAGGTGCGCCGCAATCCACTCCACGGTTGCACGTAAACCCTCGTCCAGGGTGACCTGTGGCCTCCAGCCCGCCAGCGCGGCGGCCTTCCGGTTGTCACAGATCAGGCGCATCACTTCGCTTTGAACCGGCCGGATGCGATCCTGGTCTTGCGTGACCGGCAAGTCCCGGCCCACGATGCGCAGTACGCGCTCGACGATCTCGCCCACCGTCACGTCTACCCCGGTGCCGACATTGATCACTTCGCCGATACAGAACGGGGATTCCGCAGCCCGGATGAACCCGTTCACCGTGTCGTGGACGAAGGTGAAATCGCGGCGCGGGTCCAGGGAGCCCAGCCGGATGGCATCACTGGTCAGGGCCTGGGCAATGATGGTCGGGATCACGGCCCGGGCCGACTGGCGTGGGCCATAGGTGTTGAAGGGCCGGACCGTGGTGACCGGGAGATCGAAAGACCGATGGTAACTTTCGACCAGTTTATCTGCGCCGATCTTGCTGGCTGAATATGGCGACTGCCCTTGCAGCGGGTGTGCCTCGTCGATGGGTGCATACCGGGCGGTCCCGTAGACTTCGCTCGTTGAAGTGTGGACCAGACATCGGATGCCAAAATCGCGGGCTGCGTTTAACACGCTCAGCGTCCCCATGACGTTGGTCTCGACAACATCGTTGGGGTTAACGTAAGAATACGGGATGCCGATGAGAGCCGCCAGGTGGAATACAGTATCCGCCCCGCGCACCAGCTCGGCTACAGCCCGGGGATCGCGCAGGTCGCCAGCAATGACGGTGATCCGCTCCTGAACCTCTGAGGGTAACAACCGGATCTGGCCGTGGTCCCCTCGGGAGTTGTAGCGCACGAAAGCTTTCACCTCGGCGCCTTCTGCAACCAGGTGCTCCACCAGGTGGCTGCCGATGAAGCCGCCCGCGCCCGTGACGACGACTGTACGTCCGTGCCAATCCATGCCTGAGCGATGCCCATTCACACTTGTCATATGTCCTCCCAAGGCTGTTTCAGCCACCCTTGCGAAGGTTCGTAACCTTCGCAAGAGTGCCGATTAGAACGACGAGAAATAGTAGTAGTCAGCCGCCTTGAATACCTGGTTGATGGTCCAGGACGATGCCACGACGAAGGCAAGCGCCCCAGCGATGAAGGCGATGGCCGCGTAACTGTAATTCACTCCCAGGGCCAGCGGCAATCCGGTGATAACGGTGACCACCATCCCCACCTTCACGGCGCGCAATGCCAGTTCCGGGCGGGCCAGGGTCACACTGAACATGCAGTTGAACAGACCCCACCCCAGCAGGAAATAGGCGACCAGGCTGGCCTGAAACACGAACTGCATCGCCCCCAGGCTGGATAGCCTCAGCCAGCTTGCCAGGAGGCCGGTACTCAGGGCCACCCGTAACGCGGCGTAGGCGGCGATGCTGGTGCTGGCCAGCACGATCAAGTAGCGCCGAAGCTGCTGCCAGTAGAATTCGGTGAGCAAGCGACCAAATCTGCCGGGGTCATCGCCTGGCGTGGCGGCCTGGCCGGCCAGTGCTCGGCCCCAGAAGAGGCGCGCCGCGTGCTCGGCGACACCGCCGGACAGGATGATGGGTGCCAGGGAAAGGGTCAGGCCCACCTCCAGGCTGTTGACCGCCCACATCCGCTCGTCGCCAGCGGCCAAGGCCCCCATCCATCCCAGGACGTGGGGTAGGAGGATGAAGACCATGTACAGGGAACCGTAGGCGAAGTACGGCGCTGCCTCATGGACCATGTAGGCGACGGGCGGCAGGGAAACACGGCCGGGACGGTAGCCCGCGCCCGGGGCGGCGAAGGCCCGGTGCACAGCACGCAGCATCAACCCCATTGCCACGGCAAAGCCTACGACAGTGCCGGCGGCCAGGTGCGGCCCGGAGAAGAGTTCCACGGCCCGATCAACGACCAGACCCGCGACCAAACCGGCGGCCAGGCCGGCACCCAACCAACCCGGCGCCTGTACCAGCCCCAGTACAGCCACCATCAGCCAGATAGCCGAGAGGCCGACGAGGGCTAACCCAAAGATGAAACCCTCCTCCGGTGTGAACAATCCCAGCCGGGTGGTGAAAAGAACTACGAGCACGGTCAGCACCACGATGCAGGCTCCGGCTATGGTCATCGTCACCCGCAGGAAGCGGTTGGCCGCACCTGGGTTACTGCGGCTCAGGTAGATGGCGCCGCGCCGGCTGGCGGCCTGGATGAATCCGTTGGTGAACAGCATGCTGCAGGTCATTCCCAGGGTCAGCGCCAGGATCTGGTTCTGTCCCCACCGGCCCAACTCGCGGTACGCCGTGATGGTAAGTAGTAATACCACCACCGGGACCAGCGCCAGCGGTCCCCGCACGTAGTCGATTAAAGCCTGGCTCCGGGGCTGCTGTGGTTTGGGTTCGCGCTCTTTTGACTTCGAGGGTAGCCCGGTGGCTTTCAAGCGATCTAGCACAGCCTCGGCCAGGTCGAAAGTGTCTCGGGCGCCATAGCGACGTGTCGCCACTTCGTCAGTTAAGCCCATTGACTCGAGGAGCGCCGCAATTTCAAGAGAATCCACGGGCTGCGCGACGCGCCGCATGATCTCGCGAGCCAGGGTGGCGAGATGACCGGCATCCAGGTGTCTCCACTCGGCCGGCGTACCGTCGAAGCGCAGTACGCTGGGCAGTTCAGGTGGATTCAGATTGGGCGGGAAATAGTTGATGTTTTCACTCATCGCACAACGTTCCGGCTGGCTAAAACCGGCCTGCCTTGGGTTTTATCGGGCGCACTATGCCGGTGTGTCAACGTAAGGCGCAGCATACGTCGGACCGTTCCTGGCGCGACCGGCGACCGCCAGTGGCCGTCGCCTGCCCTATCTGACCTGAGAGCATCCGGGACGTGCGGGGCGGCTGCCCTTACTGCCTCACCGTCCGGCTCGACGGGTGCAGCATCTGGTCGCGCGAGCAAAGGATCGTCCTTCAGGAGTTGTTCTCGCAGGGACTCAGCACGGTTCGCCAGTCGCATGTAGCTGGCTTTGTGAGCCACGCCGCACTGGCGCAGGCTGAACTCACGTATGGCCTTCTCACGGGCTGCACGTCCGAGGGCGGCGCAGCGTGCCGGATCGTTCATCAAGGCAAGAATCGCCTGTGCCATCTCCTCCGGGTTGCGTGGCTCGACGGCGATGCCACAGCCCTCAATAGCTTCCGGCACCCCCCCTACAGCCGTGCCCACCACCGGCTTCCCGCACAACATGGCTTCCACCACGCTGAAGGGGAATCCCTCCGAGATGCTGGAGAGGACGACCACGTCGCCTTCATTAAAAGCGGTCTCGGCGCTGGGGGCGTAGCCGCCGAAGACGACGGCGTCGTTCAGGCCAAGCTCGGTGCGCAAGACCAGGCAGGCCTGGTAATAGACCTCGTCCCCGGCCGGGGCGGTGCCATAGATCCGAAATTGAATGTCAGGGCGGGCCTGGTGGACCAGGGCGGCGGCGCGCAACAAGGTGACCAGGTCCTTCAGGGGCGTAATCCGTCCCACCCAGACGACAACCGGCGGCACGCCGACCGGCTTGCCCGCCGGCATGAAGGCGGCCGGGTCGGCGCCATTGTAAATTGTCTGTAGCCGCTCGGGGTGAGCGCCGTTGCGGAGTTCCCACCGTTGATTGTAGATACTCCCTGGTGAAATCTGGTCGGCCAGGGTGTAGCTGAGTTCGGAGATGCGGCGGGCG
>JBBITV010000081.1:1728-11395 GCA_037440585.1 Chloroflexota bacterium | reverse complement strand
CCTTCACCGGTGGCCGCACTTACTGGATGCAGTTCGGTCAGCATTACAACTACCCCGCTGCCGGCGACCACATCTTCCACGTACGCCTGCGCAAAGGCCGCTACACCAACGCCACCCTCGACCTCATCCTGGCCCGCGCCAATAGCAGCCCGGTCAACCTGTGCCTGGACATGGGCAACGACGGCGCGTGCGACTGGACCTATACCGGCTCGCCCACCCTCCCCTTCACCACGACCATAACCAACCTGGCGACGCCCCTCAACACCTACCTGGCCTCAGCCACGCCCGATCCTGATGGCACCGTCGTCGTGCCCATTCGCGTTAACCTCAACACCGGCGGCGAGCTGTTCCTCACCAACCTGGTCGCCACACCCGCGAGCAGCGTGGATGTGAGTCTGTCCGCCAGCGATATCAGCTTTGGCGGTGGGGCGCTGTCATCGGATTATGGGTCAGCTATGATCCCCAGTACTGGGGCCTGGTCTTCCCCCTGGGCATGTACACTACCTGCACGTTTCAGTTGGCCAGGGCCACGGAGTTGACGTTCCTGTACGTGATACCTCGCTACTTCGTGTACGTAGCCCTCGTGGCCTGGTTGGCCACCTTCGCCGGGCTGACTCACCGGCTGGTGAGCAGCCTGATCCTTGTCCCTCCCGTGACACAACCATCCCGTGAGTGAGGGGCATGCAGCCGCCGTACGCCAGGTTTCGAGAGGAATGGGCGGGTTCCAGCGAGCGAATACTCGCCATTTCGTGTATAGTGAGGGCGAGGAGGTGATGCATGCAGATCACTGAAGCGTTGTTGAGAGAGCAGGGTCAGTCCACCCGCCGTTTCCCGTTGCTGGCTCTGGCGATACTGGCCCTGTTGGCTGGGATGTGGGCTGGATTGATGCGCCTGGGCTGGGCGTTGCCTCCGCTGGCTCCGGCGTTCCACGGCCCGCTGATCTCTGGTTTCCTTGACACTCCACTTGCGCATTCGCCGATGGCTGTACCATAACCCGGCCTGTGCTGAATATGGCAGAGTGATGGCTTGACTTTGAGGATAATCTGCAGTAAATTGAAGTCTGGTACATCTCCGAATCCGAGCGCTCTTGGAACTCGTGGAGGTCATAAGCCTATGAAAGTGCAGATCAACCGCTCGACCCTCGAGCTGGTCGAGGGGGATATAACGAAGCAGACGACCGACGCCATCGTCAACGCGGCCAATTCGGGGCTGCGGGGCGGGGGCGGGGTGGATGGGGCGATCCACCGTGCCGGCGGCCCGGAGATCATGGCCGAGTGCCGCAAGATCGGCCACTGCCCCACCGGCTCGGCAGTCATCACCACGGGCGGGCGCCTAGCGGCCCGCCACGTCATCCACGCCGTCGGCCCGGTCTGGCGCGGCGGGGGGCAGGGGGAGCCGGAGCTTTTGCGCAGCGCCTACCTGTCCTGTCTGCGGCTGGCCGACGAACACGGCCTCAAGAGCATCGCCTTCCCTTCCTTGAGCACCGGTGCCTACGGCTATCCCATGCAGCCGGCGTCGGCGACGGCCCTGCGCACCATCGTGGACTACCTGCGAGGGGACACGGGCATCGAGCGGGTGGTCTTCGTCCTGTGGGGGCAGGCGGCTTTCAACGTCTACGCGGACACGCTGATAGAGCTCTTGCAGGGCGAATCGGCCGCCCTGTAGCCTTGCGGGCCGGACCCTCTTCGGAAGCCGGAGTTCAGGTTGTCTCCACCACGACAAACGCGGCAACCCCCAGGCGGCCCTTTAACCTCGATCCTCTCCAGACGCAGATCCCAGGCGTCCACGTACAGCAACCCTCTGGTACAGTGACCGTCGCCCAGGAGTAGCCTCACTGCCTGGCTGACCTGGATGCTGGCCACAACGTGCGTCGCAGTCCCCAACACGCCCTTGTCGCTGTGATGTGATGCGGACAGGGACAGCGGCTGCCCGAAGATGCAGTAGAAGCAGGGCGTCTGGCCCGGCACGATGGTCATGGTCAGCCCGTAGTTTTCATCCACAGCAGCGAAGACCCAGGGGATGGCTCGCCTGACGCAGACCTCGTTGATCAGATAGCGTGCCGCATCGTTGTCCGTGCCGTCCAGCACCAGGTCGCCGTTGGCCAGGATGGTTGCGGCGTTGCTCTGGCTCAGCCGCGCCACCACCGGCTCCACAGCTATGTTGCTGTTGATAGCCTGCAGCTTCTCTGCTGCGGCGACGGCTTTGGGCCGTCCCAGATCACCCTCATCGAAGAGGATCTGCCGATGCAGGTTGACGAGTTCCACGGCATCGTCGTCTACCAGGCGCAAATGGCCCACCCCCGCCCGGGCCAGGAGCCCGGCGGCCACCGTCCCCAGCCCGCCGCATCCGACGACGACCACGCTGGCAGCGGCCAGCCTTTCTTGCCCCCGCCAGCCGATCTGGGGGAGAGACACCTGGCGGCTGTAGCGTTCTCTGTACACTGGGTTATCCAAACTTGTCGTCCCTCACCCCCAAGCCACGCTTTCCAAGTATCGAGTGGTCAAAAGTCGAAGACGGTCTCCGTGTTCATGTTCATCGCACCCAGGTATCGCCAAAGGGCGGCCACATCGGCGGGGATGAGGATGACCCGATCTCCAGTCCTCAGGCTTGTTCCTCCCTCACAGTTTCTGCCATTGAGCATGGTCATGGTCACCTTGGTAGGGAGAACATTCATGCCCTGGATAACATCCTGCACAGTGCTTCCCTCCCCAAGGTTCAGGGGGAAGGTGCCGTCGCCGTTCTCTGGCTTCCCCCGCCCGTAGCCGTCCAGCTTCAGCCTGCCTGATAGCAGCACATTTACCGTCATCATGGTGTCTTTACCTCCTTCTGAATTCTTGTCTACAGGATACCATGAGACGGTCGGGTGAGGAAGGGTCGGCGGGCCTGTTTTGGGCAGTAAAAAAGGCCCATCTTGTGATGGGCCTGGGGACCTACCTCACCCCTTGCTGGGCGGGGGTGCTGGGGAGCAAGGGAGCGGAGGTGCTCTCAATCTTTTTCTCCCCCGCTCCCCTGCTCCTCTGCTCCCTTGCTCACACCTTCACCAGCCCTGTGCGGATGGCGTAGAGCATGGCCTGAGTGCGGTCGTTGCAGTGGAGCTTGGCGAAGATGTTGTTGATGTGGTTCTTCACCGTCTTCTCGCTGAGGGAGAGCTCCCGGGCGCTCTCTTTGTTGGAGCGGCCCTCAGCGACGAGCTTGAGCACCTCTTGCTCGCGAGGGGTGAGGTCATCGGCAAAGGGAGCTTGCTTGCCGGGCAGGGCGGTGAATTGACGCAGCACTTTCTGAGCGATGGTGGGGCCCAGGAGCGATTCGCCGTGGGCTACGGCGCGGATGGCCCGCAGCATGGTCTCCGGGTCAGCGTCTTTCAGGATGTACCCCCGGCCGCCGGCCTGCAAACCCCGAAAGACGAACTCGTCGTCCTCGAACATGGTACAGAAGATGATGCCCACGTGAGGCATCTCCCGGCGCAGGGCTCGGGTGGCCTCGATGCCATTCAGGGCCTGCCCTGAGCCAGCCGAAGGATCAGGCATCTTGATGTCCATGAGGACGACGTCGGGCATCAGGGCTCGGGCCTGCTCTAGCGCCTCCCGGCCCGTGGCCGCCTCTCCCACTACCTTCATGTCCTCCTCTGCCTCCAGCATCTTGCGCACCCCCTTACGGAAGAGGGTGTGATCGTCAGCGATCAGAACACCGATCTTGTCCATCATACCTCCCGCCGGATGCTCTGGTCAATCAAAGCCCCAGTACTTGCCGTAACTTGTCCCGAATGGCTTGCATGTCTTCTGGCAGCATGACCCCCAACCGGCGTTCGATCACAGCCTGCTTGATGGTGCGCATGATACCGCTGGCTACTGAGGGGAAAAGCAACCCGGCCTCTTGCCAGCCAGCGATGAGGTGATCCCCTATCAACAGGCGGTCCACATTGCTGGTGATAGCCGCTATGATTGCTTCCTGCCGACCTCGATGATAGTCGCCTGTGCTGACAATGACGGCTGGCCGGCGCTTGGCCCCGGTCTCGTCGGCGAAGATGAAACGCACCAGGACTACATCTCCTTGTTCATAGCCGGTCATAGGCCGCGTCCTTCTCGTTGTCCCATAACTCCGCCAAAACCGGGTCAGCCTGGGCGGTCAGAGCCAAAAGGCCCTCTTGCTCGGCCAGCTCCACCCAATCTTTCGCCAATCGCTCCTCAATCGTCTCCAGCATATATTGACGAACGGAGACATCTCGTTGGGCTGCCACCAGGCGAAGACGGCGCTTCACCTCCACAGGGAGATCAATAGTCAAACGGGCACGCTTGGCAACTGTAGTCATGGCACCTCACTTCCACGGTCATTTTATCATATTTGTACCATGGTGACAAGTGACCGGGGATTCTCTTATTCTTGCACCCTCAGCGGGATGGCGGCTCTCACTGTCGTCCCCGCCCCCGGTACGCTCTCGACCTGGAACTGTCCGCCCAACTGCTCCACCCGCTCTCTCATGCTCCATAGCCCCAGGTGTGTCCCTGGCTGGGGTGCTTCGGGGTCGAAGCCCCGCCCGTCGTCGGCGACACGCAAGGTCACGTGAGCTTCACCTCGCCTCAGGGCTACCTCAACCCGACGAGCCTGGGCGTGCCGGACCACGTTGTTCAACGCCTCCTGGGTAATGCGAAAGAGGGTTGTCTCCATAGGAGCGGGCAGCCGTTCGCCTTCATCAGCCGTGAACTCGATGACCAGGCCGTGCTCCCGTTGGCAACGGGCCAGGTATTCCCGCAAGGCCGGCACCAACCCCAGTTCGTCCAGCGCCGCAGGCCGCAGGTTCTGGATCAGGCGGCGGATGTCCTGAATGTTGGCCTGAGCCAGCTCCGCCAACTCCTCGATCTCCTCAGCAGCCGCATTGTGATCCTGTTCCAGGAGCTTGCGGGCTGTGCGCAGGCGCAGGTTCAGGCTAGCCAGGGCGGGCCCCACCCCGTCGTGCAGTTCGCGGGCGATGCGCTGCCGCTCTTCCTCCTGGGCTGCCGTCACCTGGGCCAACTGTTGACGCAGAATGGCCATTCGCTCCTCGTGCAAACGGGCGTTCTCCAGGGCCAGTGCCGTGCTGTGGGCCAGGGTGGTGAGAAGCTCCAGATCGTCCTGGGTGTAGAAGTCGCCAGAGTGTTTCTCCCCCAGGGTCAAGATGCCCAGCAACCTCTCGCCGGCCAGGAAAGGCACGGCCAGCGTCGCCCCGGCCCGGCACAGGTCCTCAGCCTGGGGAGAGTGGTCGTCAGGCATCAGCACCAGGGGACGGCGTTCCCGGGCCAGCCAGGTGGCGAGGCTCCCCTCCGCAGGCAAAGCTTCTGCCCGCCTGGGCTCAGTCAGGCGGTACTGGCTGTCGTCCAGAAGCCAGAGGTCAGCCCTCTCGGCTCCCAGGGTCTCGGTCACTGTGTCCAGCACCAGGCGCACCACTTCTCCCCGCTCACGCAGGGTACTCAGGCTCCGGCTGAAGGCGGTCAGAGTCTGGCGCACCTCGTACTCTCGCCGGAAAAAGGCCCGATCCACGAAGGTCTGGATGCGCCCCCGCGCCGGCTGGAAGAGAACAGCGACGACCAGGGCGGGGAAGAGGGCGATGAGGAACGATCCTCTCCACGGTGTAAACCAGGGTGCCGCCGATGCCTGCCTCCCGCACCAGGCGGCGCATCTCCCGCCAGTGCTGCCCGTTCACCGCTACGATGCGGTCCCAGGGGCGCAGGCCGGCCTGCCACCCGGTGAAATCCTGGGAGGTGAAAGCGCTAACGATCCGGTCTGAGGTGTAGAAGAAGCCGGGGAAGGGGCGGCCAATCTGGCTAGCGATGGAGTAGAGGGAGACGCCCCAGATCAAGATTGCGGCCAGGACCACCCCCGCCACCACCCAACGGAGGTGCACAGCAGGAAGGGCAAAAGAGCTCCGATTCACCGCTTACCCTCCTCGCGGACCGCTGAACCGCGATAAAACCTGGCTACTGGAGCGGGGTTGGTAGCACGACGTTCACAACCTCGGCGCCTTCGTCGCAAGGGGGTGTCTCCCCACCAGCAAGCATTTCCGTCAACCGGACGTAGAGGACGTGCAACAGTCGCCCCCGCGCCTCCTCGGGGGTCGCCCCTTGAGCCTCGCAGCCGTCAAGGGTGGGAGCATAGGCGCGGAATTGGCCGTCCTGGGGCTGGGTGATGATGACGAAGCGATAGGTCTTGAGCGCGTGGGCCTCCTCGCCAGCCGCCCGTCGCGCCTTCCACCGGGCGGCGATGGCGTCAAAGTCGGGTGGCCCGTGTCGTTCGATACCCTGCTATCTCAGCGTTTTTACTGCCTCCTTGACAATACTTACCAAGCTGCCGTCATCAATTTCCCACGTCTTCTCGCTCATGGTCGGTACACCTCCCGAAGTTCGCCGAATACCCCTTGTCAATATCGCGGATGCTCCGCTCCCACTCGCGTTTTTCTGGTAGTCCGCGGCTCTTTCTACGTGATCACCTCCACCACCGGCTGCACCGGCCCGCCGGCCGGCTCCTCTACGACCGGTTGCTCTTCCAGTTCCTCCCGTTCCTGTTCCCCTACCGGCATCACCTGGTCGCACAGCGCCGCCCCCCAGACCTCTTCGACGCGCTCGACCGGAATAAATGTCATCTCCTGGCGTATCTCCTCCGGTAGCTCGTCCAGGTCCTGCTCGTTGCGCTTGGGCAGAACAACGATCTTCAGGCCAGCGCGGTGAGCAGCCAGCACCTTTTGCTTGATCCCACCCACTGGCAGGACGCGGCCGCGCAGTGTGACCTCGCCCGTCATCCCCAGGTCGGGCCGGACGCAGCGGCCGGTCAGCAGGCTGGCAAGGGCTGTTGCCATCGTCACTCCGGCCGAGGGGCCGTCCTTGGGGATGGCACCGGCCGGAACGTGCAGGTGAATGTCGCTCTTCTGGAAGAAGTCCTCGGGGATATCCAGCTCCTTTGCCTTGGAGCGCACGTAGCTCAACGCGATGTTGGCCGATTCCTTCATCACCTCGCCCAACTGGCCGGTCACCAGTAACCCCTTAGCGCCTGGCATCCGGGTCGCCTCAAAGAACAGCACGTCGCCGCCGACGGCCGTGGCGGCCAGCCCGGTTGCCACGCCGGGGATCATCGTCCGCTCGGCAGCCTCGTCGTAGAACCTCGGCTTGCCCAGATACTTCCGCACGTCGTCCTTGGTCACGACGACTTTCTCGGTCTCGCCGGCCGCGATCTTGGTTGCCACCTTGCGGCAGATTGATCCGATCTCGCGTTCCAGGTTGCGCACGCCTGCCTCACGGGTGTAGTTGCGGATGATGTCGCGCAGCGCTGCCTCGGTGAATTCGACCTCGTCCAGGCGCAGGCTATTGGTCTTGACCTGGCGCGGCACCAGATAATTCTGGGCGATCTTTACTTTCTCGTCCTCGATGTAACCATCGAGGGTGATGATCTCCATCCGGTCGCGCAGGGGCGGCGGGATGGGATCGAGCATGTTGGCGGTCGTGATGAACATCACTGGCGAAAGGTCCCAATCGACGTCCAGGTAATGGTCGCGGAAAGTGCTGTTTTGCGCCGGGTCCAGCACCTCCAACAGCGCGCTGGACGGATCGCCGCGCCAGTCCTGGCCGATCTTGTCAACTTCGTCCAGCATGATCAGCGGGTTCCTGGACTCAGCCCGGCGGATCGACTGGATGATGCGGCCGGGCATGGCGCCAATGTACGTGCGGCGATGGCCGCGGACCTCGGCTTCGTCGCGCATCCCACCCAGCGACATGCGAACGAACTTGCGGCCAAGGGCGCGGGCGATAGATTGCCCCAGGCTGGTCTTGCCGACGCCAGGCGGGCCGACGAAGCAGAGGATTGCTCCTACGCCGCCTTCCTGGTTTGGAATCTCGGCCGCTGGGTGCGGCCCCGCGCCGTCGCCCGAGACGGCCGTCTCCTGAGGCACCGTCTCGCCCCCGCTCCGTTCCAGACGCAGCTTGCGCACCGCCAGGTACTCCAGGATGCGGTCCTTGACTTCCTGCAAATTGTAGTGGTCGTCGTCCAGGATCTGGCGGGCGCGATTGATGTCCAGGTTATCAACCGTCTCCTTCTGCCAGGGCATCGCGATGAGCCAGTCCAGGTAGGTCTTGATCACCGAGTATTCGGCGGCGGCGGCGGGCATCGCCTGCATGCGCTCCAACTCGCGCAGCGCTTCCTTCTTTGCCTCCTCGCTCATTCCCGCTGCCTCGATCTTAGTCCGGTATTCCTCGATGACCTTGGTCTGTTCGTCGCCTTCGCCCAGCTCACGCTGGATCGCTTTGAGCTGTTCACGCAAGTAGTATTCTCGCTGGACCTTGCTCATCTCGCTCTGGGCCTCTGATTGGATCTTCTTGCCCAGCTCGAGCACTTCCAGCTCGCGGTTGAGGATGCTGGTCAACTTCTCGAGCTTGCTCTGGGTATTATCGAGCTCCAGGACCTGTTGTGCATCAGGCACGTCCATGCGAATGCTGCTGGCCACCAGGTACACCAGATTGCGCGGGTCATCGACGCTGCCGGCCGCCTGGACCAGTTCCTCTGGCAAGTGTGGCACCAATTCCACCAACCGCCGGAACAAGTCCACAGTGTTGCGCATCAGTGCCTGCACTTCTATAGTTGTTTCCACGATATCAGGCGCCACCTCTACCCGCGCCTTTAAGTAAGGCTCCGTCGCAACCCACTCGCCAATCTTAAAGCGTTCCAGCCCTTGAATGAACAGGCGAATTGACCCATCGGGGGCCTTGAACAAGCGGTGGATCAGAGCTGCCGTGCCCACCTGGTAGACCTGATCCGGACCTGGCTCGGGGATGCTCCCGTCCGGCATCGCCACCAGACCGATGATCCGGTCCCCCAGCACTGCCTCGTCGACCAGACGCACAGAGCGCGGCTGTTCCACTGCCAACGGGATCAGGACGGGGAACGGAAAGACAACTGTATTACGCAGCGGCAGGATCGGTAGCACGTCTGGGATCGTCGGACCTTCATGATAGTGTCCTGGTTTCGACTCACCCTGAGCTCCTGCCAGCTTGACCTCAACTGGGTCACCATCTAAGAAATGCATAAGACTCCTCCACGACCAGTGATTGGTGGCTGGTATTGAATGTTGCTGGAAGATATAGACCTGTTCACTGAAGGGTAATCACCAATCACTGCTCGACTACCACACTGATTGGGATACGCTGTTCTACCATAGCCGCCTTGGGCAACTTGATGGTCAGGAATCCATCCTGATAACCGGCCTCGACACCATCTTCGTCTACTGGCCAGGGCAGGTAAACATCCGTTCGGAATTCACCCCAGCAGATTTCCATCTGCTGGTAGGCGCGCTTGGCCTTGGCCACCGTATCGTGTCGCGTTCCACTCACGGTCAGACGTTGATCGCTGAGGGAGATTTGGAAATCTTCCGGTCGCATCCCCGCGATCTCCACGCGGATTTCGACGTGGGTCTCTGTCTCATAGACGTCAGTTGGCGGACGGAAAGCTTTGTGGGGATGCACGTGGAGCGGATGCACGGTCGGGGTGAGCCGCTCAAAAATGCGTTCCACCTCAAATCGCATACGCTCCAGTTCGCCAACGACATGTTTCCCATGCCTCTCGTACATTGTTCAGCTCCTTGGAACAAATAGCAAGTATAGCGCACACCTCTGCACCAGTCTCAAGCCTTCCTGCAATTTTAGCACAGTTG
>JBBITV010000081.1:0-1684 GCA_037440585.1 Chloroflexota bacterium | reverse complement strand
ATACATCACACCATACCCAGAATTTTTTCGTTTTTTTCGTAACTGTACGTGCCTCGTGGTGTTTTAACGTTTGAGCCCGCGAGGTAGTCCGGAGAGATAACGGTGGCGGACGTCGAAGAGGAGCTTATCGAGCGGGCCAAGAGGGATGCGGCAGCTTTCGGAGAATTATACGATCGCTACGTGGACCGCATTTATAGCTATGTTTTCCACCGGACTGGCAACCCTCACGACGCCGAGGACCTTACGGCGCACACGTTTTACAAGGCTTTGGCCAATATTGGTGCGTACACGAACCGGGGTGTGCCCTTCTCGGCCTGGCTGTACCGGATTGCGCACAATGCTGTAGCCAACTGGCACCGGGACCAAAGCCGGCGCCAGATCGTTGCCCTGGATGACGGCATGCAGACTGGGCACAAAGCTGCACCCGACCACGTCACAGCCCAACGCGAAGAGCAACGCCTGCTGAAGGAGGCGATTCGGCGCTTGCATCCCGATCGCCAGTTGTTGATTATTCTCAAATTCATTGACGGGATGTCCAACGCCGAAATTGCGAAACTGATGGGTCGGACTGAAGGCGCGATCAAATCTCTATACCATCGCACCTTGCTGGCCCTACGCGAGGACCTGGCCAGAAGAGGACTGGTTGACGATGATCAAAATCGTCACAGATAGTACCTGCGATATTTTCGACTCATGGCTGCCCCCCGGCATAGTTACTGAGGGTAGGGATGGACGAGCACTTACTAACCGAAATCCTGGCGGCACATGCTGACCGCCTGGTCGATACCGGCGACCTGGCTGAAAGCTACCTGGTCATGTTCCCGAAAGACCGGGAGACGCTGGCGCCGCTGCTAAAGTTGGCGGCTGACGTGAATACGGCCTTACAGCCAGTCACACCGGACCCGGCCTTCCGTAAAGAGTTACGACAGCAACTCGTCACCGCAGCACGCCGGCAATTCGCGCTGGCGCCCTACACGCCTGGGCCGCGAGAACAAGCCGAGCATTGGGTTGCCCTGGCCGAGGAGCGGATCAGGGAGGTAGCTCCAGACGGCCCTTTGTCTCGACCTTCCCTCACATTTGCCGTGCTCGGATCCGTCTTGTCTCTAATTGGCGTAATTGCATTCGTCTTGCGATCGCGCAGCCTTCATAAGCCGCGAGTCGCAACCGGCTAGCGTTCGTGACTCTCATAGGCGCCGCCAGGAAACCCGTTTTCTGTAAGAAAACGGGTTTCTTTCTTTAAATAGCTTTCTGTTGCCCGCTCCAGGTCGGCGTAGACTCCCCGGCGTTCGGGCGGGAGGAGTTGCGCAATACGGTACATAGCCTCGGTGGTCATCGCTCGCAGTTCGTCGCGGCCAGGCTTGGATGAGGACGAGACGAAACGGAAAGGCTCGCCGACGACCAGGTGAGCTTCGGTGCGACGTAAGTGCCAAATACTGTGCTTGAAGTGCTCGCCACCCCAGGTGGCGACCGGGAGAATGAGAGCATCGGTGCGTGTGGCGATAAGGGCCAGCCCGTCGTGTCCGGGTTGGAGCTGGCCCGCCGGGCTGCGCGTCCCTTCTGGTGCCATGTACAGCGCCTGGCCCTCGCGCAGGACTGCGATCGCCTGCCGGAGGGCTGCCCGATCCACCTCTCCACGCCGAATGGGAAAAGAACTGTAGTGGCGGACGAGGAGTCCGAGGATGGG
>JBBITV010000080.1:0-11455 GCA_037440585.1 Chloroflexota bacterium | reverse complement strand
GAGTGTAGCTCTTTGCTATCAACTCATTCATCACGCTATCCACCGCCTTCGGATCGATGACGGCCAGGCGGGGCGAGAGTTGGTAAATCAGATGCCGCCGGAGGGAGGTGGTCGCCAGCAATTCTGGCAGAGTGTAGTCGTCGCCGCACTCGATAACAGTCAGTTGGGGGTAAATCCGGATCAGGCCGTAGCGCGCCCACCAGTCCTGGAGAGCGTCCCGGATTGCTTGGGGCACGCTGCCATGGGAGAACTGGTGCAGATCTGCCAGAATATCGGCCGGGAGCAGGCCATCTTCGAAGGCGCGGCGGGCACGGTCGGCGGTCAGCTTGTAGCGGAAGACCTGGGCGCTGGACTCGACCAAGTCGCCCAGGCGACCCAGGACATCGTATGCGCGGACATCAGTCTGGCCCAAATAGACAATGGCGGTCAGGTCATCGCGCAAATCGATTGGGCGGGTTGCCTCGGCGAGGGTGGGGACAACCGGGCGGCCCAGTACGAAGGCGCCCAGGCCAGTTAGCCGGAACGCACTGAACCCGGCCGCCTCTGATGCGCGTCCGTGCAGCCATGATCGAATGCTTGAGTCGGTGCGCGAACGCGCGTCATCATACCCCAATTCAATTATGCCCAGCCAGGCCAGGGGGCCGGTGAACATGTGCTGTATGAACTGGCCGGCGCTCTGTTTCCACTCACCTTCGTTTTTCAGGTCGAATGGCTTACCCGTGATCTCGGATTCGAGCCACCACGTGTCCGGAACCGTGTGGGGCGCGGTCGTGAGCCGGTACAGAAAGGCGGGACGCAGGCGATAGACCGCGCGGGCAAAAGCCGCGAAGTCATACCAGTGCCCGACCTCGGCCTGGCGTAGCAACCGGACCACAAACTGGCGTCCCTGGGATAACTCCTCCCGCACCGCGTCGGGCGTGATGTTGGTGTAACCATAGCTGATCCTGCGCCGCAGCCGCAGTCGCCCGGCGCGTCGCAGGGTCAGGTCCATTTCCGACCACTGGGTGCCGTACAACCACGCTTCGGCCAGGGTGCGCAATCGCTCGGCCGGCGGGAGCTTAAGGAAGGCCGGCATCAACTCGGCATCGGCCTTCACCTGGCGGCCCTGAAGGCGGATCATTCCCAGGTCGGCCAGCAGGCCGTCCTCGAATTCCAGCCGGTCATCGTCGCCGCCGAGGAGTCTCTTGAGCTCGCGGGCCGCCGCCTCCTCGATGTGGATGGCGGAGACGCGGGGCACGGTGAGGGCTGCCTTCGGGCTGTACATCCAGTCAGACCTCTGTTGGAGCTTCTGCACCTCGGCAGGCACAAACTCCCAGCCTTGCAGCAGGTGCTGGCCGTAGCCGGTCAGGCCAGCCTCAGGTTTTGGAGTCAGGACTGTGTGCGTTCGCAGGTGCTGCCACATCAGGTAGAGGTGGTGAGGCAGGATGAGCGGGTCATCAGAAGAGACACTCAGGGCCTCGATCCGGCCGGTGTACGGGGTCAAGATGGCCGTCAGGGGGGGCACGTGGGGACGGACAGCGAGCGGGATGACGTAGTGGGTTCCGCTATAGCTCCGCTGCGGGATAACCAGCCCGAGCTCTGCCAGGCGCGCCAGGTGTTCAGAATTGTCCTTCCCGCTTGCTGTGGCCGTGCCCAACGCCCTAAGCGCGAAGGCGACGTCGTCCGGGGTTACGCCCTGACCCGCCAGGGTCAGCAACTCGCCCACCTGGAGGGCGGTTTGCTCAGCGGGCGCCAGGTGGGCCAGCACCTGGACGATCTGGACCGGATTGGACAGGTGCTCTATCATCTGGTGGACGATGTCGGCCTTCGCAGTCCCTTTTAGCTTAAGGCCGCGTAGCCTGGCAATCGCACGCATCTCGTGGATGGTCGCATTGTCCAGGAGCTTCCTAAGCTCGTCGCGGACCCGCTCCGGCGTGACGTGGGTCTGGAGTCCGGGGGCCGGAGTCCGGAGTTCAGGTACGAATTGAGAGCTGACCCCGGGGTCCGGAGTCTGGAATTCAGGTACGGATTGGGAGTGGTTGAGTTTGTACCAGTCTGGGTAAGTCATGCTTTTTTGATGCGTGATGCATAGCGCGGCATGGCCGCAACCAGGGTAGCTATAGCCTGTATTTCTAAAGTATACACCAAAATGGCAGTCTTGGCACACTGGTGACAGACTCCTTATTCAGACTCTTGACTGTCTTCCACTTCTCCGTTATAATGAATCAGAACCTTATTGAGATTAAGGATACTCGATGAGCGAACAGGTTTACGATGTCATCATTATCGGCGGCGGACCGGGTGGCTATGTGGCCGGGATTCGCGCCGGGCAACTGGGCTTAAGAGCTGCGTTAGTGGAACGCGAGTTCCTGGGCGGCGTGTGCTTGAACATCGGCTGTATCCCGACGAAGGCGCTGCTGAAAAACGCTGAGGTGGTCCACTACTTCCAGGACGCCGCCACCTGGGGCGTCTCCTTCGACAACCTCCAGCTCGACTTTGGTGTCGCCGTCAAGCGCAGCCGCCAGGTGGTCAAGCGGCTGACGACGGGCGTCGGTGCGCTGCTCCGCAAGAACAAGGTGGAGGTTATTATTGGCGAGGCGACCCTCGTAGATCGTGATACTATCCAGGTCAAAGGCGAGACCGCGCAGACGATCCGGGCGCGAAATATCGTCATCGCCACCGGCTCGCGGACCAAGTCGTTGCCCGGCCTGGCCATCGACGGACAGCGGGTGATTTCGAACCGACACGCCGTCGTCCTGGCTCAGGTTCCAAAGTCGATCATCATCATGGGCGCTGGTGCCGTCGGCGTCGAGTTTGCTACGATCTACCACGCCTATGGCAGCGACGTCACCGTCGTCGAAATGTTGCCCAACGTCCTGCCCCTCGAAGACGAAGACATCTCGACTGCCCTGGCCAGGTCCCTTACAAAACAAGGGATCAAGGTGATGACCAACACCCGCGTCAAAGGCGTGGATCTTGATGGCGAAGGCGTCCACGTGCAGGTGTCGGCTGGGGAGAAGCCCGACACGCTCACGGGTGATAAGGTCCTGGTCGCTATCGGGCGCGCCCCGAACAGCGAGAACCTGGGGTTGGAGCAGGTGGGCGTCAAGACCGAACGCGGTTTTATCCAGGTAGATAAGATGCTGCGGACCAACGTCGAAGGGATCTACGCCATTGGCGACGTGGTCGGCCCGCCGCTACTGGCGCACAAGGCTATGCACGAGGGCATCGTCGCCATCGAGCACATCGCCGGGCAGGACCCGCACCCGGTGAATTACGCCAACATTCCCGCCTGTACCTACTGCCACCCTGAAGTCGCCAGCATTGGCCTGACGGAGAAAGCTGCACGTGAACAAGGTTACGATCTCCAGATCGGCAGATTCCCCTTTCAGGCCAGCGGCCGCGCCCTGAGCGCAGGTGATCACGAGGGCTTTGTAAAACTACTGATCGACAAAAAATACGGCGAGGTTCTCGGCTGCCACATCATCGGCACCGGCGCGACGGAGATCATCCACGAGATCGCCCTGGCGCGCACCGCCGAGCTGACCCCGGCCGAGATCATCGCCACCATCCATGCCCACCCGACGCTGTCTGAGGCTATCAGTGAGGCGGCGCTGGGCACAATGGGCAGGATGATCCACTTCTAGATTTTGGATTTTGGATTTTAGATTTTTGATTGAGATATAGCTCTGCAATCCAAAATCCAAAATCCAAAATCTAAAATCTAAAATCGCAAAGGGGGAGCACCATGGACGTGCGACAGGGTCTCAAATATACCAAGGAACACGAGTGGGCCAAGGTTGAGGGGAATCGGGTGCGCGTTGGCATCACCGACTACGCCCAGCACCAGTTGGGCGACGTAGTGTACGTCGAGCTGCCCAAGCCCGGCACCAAGGTCGAGCACATGAAACCCTTCGGCGTTGTCGAATCGGTGAAAGCCGCTTCGGACCTGTTCTCGCCCCTCTCCGGTAGCGTCGTCGAGGCCAATACCCGACTGGAAAACGAGCCGGAGCTGGTCAACCGCGATCCGTATGGCGAGGGCTGGATGATCGTCGTCGAGCCGGGCAATATCGCCGAGCTTGACGCCCTCATGTCGGCAGATGCGTATTCCCAGTACCTGCAGAGCTTGGGGTAGATCATGGCCACATAAAGTCTGGGCAGCGCATCCGCGCCGCCCAGACTTTATGTACTGTCCACCCCGAAGAGATTTGGACCAAGATAGGACCAGTTTTAGACGCCCATTTGACCTTTTTCAGGTATCATTGACCTATAGCCATCATTCTTCAATAGCAATCCTCACGACGGCGACATTGGCTGGTGGCTGCTCTCACCAAATAAATAAATTCAAAGGTTGACTTTCCGGGACAGTGTACATATAATTTAATGCGGAACAGTTTCTCGCTGCCCCGTCTAATCCTCTATGTTGCCGGCTCTCCGCTGCGAGCGACGCCCAGGTTGCAGCGCACGCCGGTTTTAGCTGCAGGCGCCAGTGCGCTTGCAGCCAATTCTACGCCACGCACCGTCAGGCCCGTGGCGACTTTCATGTCTTCAGGTTGCATTCCTCGTGTAGCAGCACGTTGAAACCACAGGCAAGCAGGCGGCAAGTACAGGTCAGACTTAGTTGATAAGGACTAAAAGGAGCGCTTAGCGATGGTGGTGAGTGGAATTCGGAGTGTCTACCAGGCATTCGTATACCGCGGCCGGGAAGGGCAGTGGGCGTGGCTCCTTCATCGCGCTGCCGGTGTCGGGATCCTGCTATTCCTTGCGTTGCATATTGTCGATATCTTTCTGATGGGGTTCGGCGAAGGGGTCTTCAACGAACTCCTTTTTTTATATAAGGCACCACCGTTCCGCGTGATGGAGGTATTCCTTGTCTTCGGAGTGCTTTACCACGCCATCAACGGACTGCGGGTAATCATTATAGACTTCTGGCCCCAGTCGACTCGAATCCAGCGCATGTTCTTTCGGATCGAACTGGCGTTAGTGCTGATGATCATGGTGCCGCTGGCATTCATCTTGCTGCGGCCGATCTTCACGGGTGGCGCGTAGGCGAGGGGAGGAAGCGATGGCGACGATAGCACGACGTGCGGCATGGTCCAGGGGCCGGCGCGCCCCCAGCAACTTTGAGCTATACACCTGGTTCTTCATGCGGGTGTCCGGCCTTGTTCTGTTATTTATGGCAGTATTCCACCTGTTGTACATGCACTTCGTTGTTGGCCTGGAGAAGATTAACTTCAAGGTCATTGCTGAGCGTTGGGATAATCCGGGTTGGCGCATTTTTGACTTCCTGCTGCTGGCCTTCGCGCTGTTGCACGGCTTGAATGGCGGCCGCACGATCATCGAGGATTATGTGCGCTCACCGGGCAGGCTGGTGTTCTCGAAGGCGCTACTGTACGTGATCGGATTCGCGCTGATGGCGATGGGCGCCCTTATTATCTTCACGTTCCAGAATCCGATGAGGTAGCGCCATGTATCACCAATTCGACGCGATTGTAGTCGGCGCGGGCGGTGCGGGCCTTATGGCGGCGCTGCACGCCTCGCGCCAGGTGAATACGGCAGTCCTAAGCAAGTTGTATCCGACGCGGTCACACACCGGGACTGCGCAGGGCGGCATCGGGGCGGCGCTGGGGAACCTGGAAGAGGATCACTGGGAGTGGCACGCCTTTGACACGGTTAAGGGAAGTGATTACCTGGGCGACCAGGTTGCGATTGAGATCATGTGCCGCGAAGCGGTCCAGGCGGTCATCGAACTAGAGCACATGGGGCTGCCGTTTGACCGCACGCCCGACGGGCGTATTTCACAACGACGTTTCGGCGGTCATACCAATAATGTCACCGGTAAGCCCGTCATGCGGGCCTGCCACGCCGCCGACCGGACGGGGCACATGATCCTGCAGACCCTCTACCAGCAATGCATCAAGCAGGGGGTCAACTTCTTTGACGAATACCACGTCCTCGACCTGATCGTGGAGGACGGGATCTGCCGGGGCGTGGTCGCCATCGACATCGACTCCGGCGAATTGCACACGTTTCACGCCAAGGCCGTTCTGTTCGCTACCGGCGGCAGCGGCAAGATGTTTAAAATCACATCCAATGCCCATACCCTGACTGGCGACGGGATGGCGATTGCCTACCGGCGCGGGGTGCCGCTAGAAGACATGGAATTCTTCCAGTTCCACCCGACCGGCATCTACAAGATGGGCATTCTGATCTCGGAGGCGGTGCGCGGCGAAGGTGGGGTGCTGATCAACGGCAAGGGCGAGCGGTTCATGGAAAGGTACGCTCCCCACGTCAAGGACCTGGCGTCGCGCGACGTGATCTCCCGCGCCATCTACCTGGAAATCCGTGAGGGTCGTGGCGTGGATGGCAGGGACTATGTCTGGCTGGATGTACGCCCTGAGACGGTTAACAAGTACTTTGAGCTAGACAGTATCCTTGGGCCGGATGGCAAGGTGCGTCGCATCACCGCCCACGACATCGAAACGAAGCTGGCCGACATCACCGACTTCTCCCGTACTTACCTGGGCGTCGACCCGGTCAAGCAGCCGGTGCCGATCCAGCCGACGGCGCATTACGCCATGGGCGGCATCCCGACCGATGTGGATGCGCGGGTGCTCGTCGACGAAAAGAACACGCCGATGCCGGGCTTCTACGCGGCGGGCGAGGTCGCCTGCGTCTCGGTCCACGGCGCCAACCGCCTGGGGACTAACTCCCTGGTCGACCTGGTCGTGTTCGGGAAGCGGGGCGGGATCACTATGGCGGAGTATTGTAAACAGGCCGATTTCCAGCCGCTGCCAGCGGATCCGGAAAGCCCTGTGCGCGCCGAGATAGAGCGCCTGCTCAAGAGCGATGGCCACGAGTCGCCGGCCAGAATCCGGGACGAGATGCAGCAGGTGATGATGAACCACGTCGGCGTTTTCCGGGAGGGGGCGGGGCTGCGTGGTGCGATCGAGAAGATTCGCGAGCTGCGTGAGCGCTTCTGCCACGTGAGCCTTATGGATAAGGGCAAGCGATTCAACACGGATTTGCTGGAGACTCTCGAACTGGGCAACCTGCTGGAACTGGCCGAAGTGACAGCAACGGCAGCGCTGGCCCGTACCGAGAGCCGCGGCGCTCACTACCGCGAGGACTACCCAAAGCGCGACGACGTCAACTGGCTGAAGCATAGCCTGGCTTTCAAGCGGGATGGCAAGATCGAGTTGCGGTACAAACCGGTAGTAATTACGAAGTACCAGCCGATGGAACGCAAGTATTAACCCAGAGGTTGACGTATGAGAGCAGCAACGAAGAGGCGAGGAGATCAAGTGCGCGAGGTTAAACAAGAGGACTTGGTTGCTACCGGGCAGGCTCTGCTGCGGCGTGTGGACCAATTAGAGCGCGACGTGGCTGCACTGAAGGATGGGGCCAGCGAACGCGTTGTCGTTCTCCGTGAGCTTACGCGAGGTGAGGCAAAGGCCGAAATCCTTGACCTTCTTCAACAATCAGGGGAAGACCTCTATTTCTCCGACATTGCCGAGAGGCTCCAACTTGATCTTGAACTGGTCGTCGAACTTAGCCTCGAGCTGATGCGGGAGGGCCAAGTTGAGCCAGCCGATTAACGTCCACTACAACGTCGGTGATGCCCTTTCGGCAGAGAGGATTGCAGCCAAAGCCCGGCGCATTTCAAAGCCCAGGGTGTCAGCGAAGGCCGGGACGTCCTCTCACAAGATTCAAGAGATCGTCCTTGAGGGCACAGCCTTTGCAGTGATTGATAAACCGATCCGGGCTGTTCGTGATGTGAAGCGAAAACAGGCAAGCTAGGGGAGAGCGTGTTGATGCAAGTCACGTTGAAAATCAAGCGGTTTAACCCAGAAAAAGACCCCAAACCCTGGTGGGGTGAATACAGAGTCAAAGTTGAGCCGATAGACCGGGTGCTGGATGCGCTGCACAAGGTCAAATGGTACCAGGACGGCACTCTGACCTTGCGCCGGTCCTGCGCGCACGGTATCTGCGGCTCCGATGCCATGCGGATCAATGGGCGTAACCGGCTGGCCTGCAAGGTGCTGATCAAGGACCTGGGGAGCAAGATCACCGTCGAGCCGATTCTAGGTCTACCGGTTGTCAAGGACCTGGTCGTCGACATGGAGCCGTTCTTCGCACACTACCGGGCGGTGATGCCTTACCACGTCAATGACGACCCGCCGCCCGTCCGTGAACGGCTGCAAAGTCCCGAAGATCGTGCGAGATTCGACGACACGACCAAGTGTATCTTGTGCGCGGCGTGTACGACCTCGTGCCCGTCGTTTTGGGCCAGGGGCGAGTACGTCGGCCCGGCGGCTATCGTTCAGGCGCACCGCTTTATCTTTGACAGCCGCGACCAGGCGGCCCACGAGCGGCTTGATATTCTGAATGCGCCGGACGGCGTCTGGCGCTGCCGCACTATTTTTAACTGTGTGGAGGCTTGCCCGCGCGACATTGACGTGACGCGGGCTATCGGTGAGGTAAAGAAGGCGCTGCTGTTCCGCGAAACGTGAGGCAAGGGCTTCCGGGCGCCGGGCCAGGACTCGGCTTGAAGGCTGACGCCAAGGCCCGGCTTAGTCGGAGCGGGGCGGCCGCCCAAGAATCTCTCCCGTATACCGGGAGCAAGGGAGGAATCTCATGGCCGTACAACACAAGTTCACGGGGCACGCCGAGTACTCGAAGGGCCTTGACGGGGTCATTGCCTGCGAGAGTAAGATCGGCTACGTCGATGGCGACCAGGGATGGCTCATCTATGGCGGCATCGACATCGAGGACCTGGCAGCGCTCTCCAATTACGAGGAGAGCGCCTGCCTGGCCCTCTATGGTCGCCTGCCCACCCAGGCGGAGCTGGATGATTTCAAAAAGAAGCTCCTGGCGGCGCGGGCAGTTCCTGGCGAAGTGTTCGATATTCTGAAGAAGCTGCCGAAGAATGCGCATACGATGGCCTGGCTGCGCACCGGGTTTTCCGCCCTTGGCTGCTTCGTACCGAATATCGACGACTTTGACCTGAAGTACTGGACCGAGGTTGGCATCAACCAGATCGCTCAGATGGCGACGGTGGCGGCGGCGGTCGGCCGCATCCGCAAGGGCCTGGAGCCGGTCGATCCGGATCCATCGTTGGACCACGCCGCGAACTTCCTGTGGATGCTCAATGGCAAGAAGCCTTCGGCGGAAGAGGCCAAGGTCATGGATGTGAACCTCATCCTGCACCTTGATCATGAGATGAACGCCTCCACCTTCACCTCCATGTCGACCATCTCGAGCCTCTCCGACATGTACTCCGCGGTCGTCAGCGGTATCGGCTCGCTGAAGGGGCCGCTGCATGGTGGCGCCAACGAGCAGGTCATCAAGATGCTCCTGGAGATCGGCGATCCGGCGAAGGCTGAGGGGTACGTCAAGGACAAGATGGCCAAGAAGCAGAAGATCATGGGCTTCGGCCATCGCGTCTACAAGGCCTACGACCCGCGCGCCCGCATCCTGCGCCAGTACGCTGAGAAGTGGGCGAAGGAGAAGGGCCTCTACTACCTGTTCGAGAGCGCGGACATCGTCGAGAAGACGGTGATCGAGGCCCTGGGCAAGAAGGGCATCTTCCCCAACGTCGACTTCTACTCCGGCATCGTGTACTACGCCATGGGCATCGAGACCGACATGTTCACGCCCATCTTCGCCGTGTCACGCATCGCCGGCTGGGTGGCTCGCAACCTGGAGTACGTTGCCGACAACCGCATCTTCCGGCCGCGCGCCCTGTACACCGGCCCGCTCAAGACGGACTACGTGCCCATTGAGCAGCGCGAGTTGGTACACGCCTAGAACCGCATAGCAGGTACACAGGTACACAGGTATACAGGGAAACAAGTAGACAGGTCGCGACTTGTCTGCCTGTTTCCCTGTGTACTTGTGTACCTGATAGTCAAGAGAAATGGCTCAACTCCTATTCGGTCCATCTGGCAGCCCACGGAGCGCATCCAAACCTGGCACCGAAACGGGCATCCGCCGTGTCAAGGAATTAGGGTTGGGATGCCTGGAAATGGCGCTGGTGCAACGGGTGGGCATTGGCGAAGAGACGGCGCGCAAGGTGCGGGCTACTGCCGAAGCCGAGGGCGTCCGCCTGAGCATCCACGCCCCGTATTACATCAACCTCAACTCCCGGGAACCGGACAAAATCGAAGGCGCTCGCGACCGTATCCTGAAAGCTGCCCGGGCTGGCCACTGGACCGGCGCGCGGGACATCGCGCTGCACCTGGCCTATTATCACGGCGACCCCCCCCGCGAAGTTTACGCCCGCGTCAAGCGCCACCTGGCTGAGCTCCTCGCCATCCTGCATGACGAAGGTATCGACGACGTCCGCCTGCGGCCCGAAGTCATGGGCGAGCCAACCCAATTCGGGACCCTGGACGAGGTGCTGGACCTGAGCGCCGAGATCGAGGGCGTCCTGCCCTGCATCGATTTTGCCCACTTGCACGCCAGGACTATCGGCGGGTATAATACCTACGACGAGTTTTGCGAGATCCTGCGGGAGGTGGAAGCGGGGCTGGGCCGGCCTGCCCTGGACGATATGCATATCCACGTCTCAGGCATCGCTTACGGCCCGAAGGGGGAGCGCAACCACCTGATCCTGGAGGAGTCTGATTTCAATTACGAGGATTTCCTGCGGGCACTGAAGGAATTTGAGTGTCACGGGTTAGTGGTGTGTGAGAGTCCGAATCAGGAGGTGGATGCGCTGCTATTGCAGGAGACGTATCACTCGTTATGAGCGAGATAGGTGAGGGCAGAGACTGGTTCTTTTTGAGCAGCTGTAGAGATTTCCCTGAAACCACGTTCCAAGAGTTAGCGCAAAGGCTTCAAATCTTGGCTCAGAGACACGATACCTGGCAACATTATGATTTTGTTGGGCTGGTGTCTGACTGTGTGAAGATCGTCAAGGGGAGGAAGGATCGCGAGTAGCCATCGGGCAGACTGAAGCAGGACGATATCTACGAGTTATATACGTGCCTGATCCTGAACCAGGCAGTGTGTTCGTGATAACCTCGTATGAACTACGCGGGAAGGCGCTGACCGCGTATCGTCGGCGCAGACGCAAGAGGCAGAAATGACAAACAAGCATTTTCCACCAGGTTGGGATGAAGAGCGCGTGCGTCGAGTTCTATCCCACTACGAAAAGCAGACCGATGAAGAAGCTGCCGCTGAGGATGAAGCAGCCTTCAAGACCAAGAAGCGAACAGTAATCGAAGTTCCTGTCGAGTTAATACCTGTCATTCGTGAGATAATTGCTCAATACAAAGCGACAGCAAGGGCCCAAGAGAACGGCGGATAACATCGGTCCAAGCATATGAGAACTGAAATAGCACAAGTTGTCATCATCGGCGGCGGCGTCATCGGCGCCAGCGTCGCCTATCATCTGGCCAAGCTAGGCTGCCGGGACGTCCTGCTCCTGGCGCGCGAGGCGCGCCTGGGTACTGGCTCCACCGGTCGCTCG
>JBBITV010000079.1:0-11519 GCA_037440585.1 Chloroflexota bacterium | reverse complement strand
CCGCGTCGGAGTCGGCGCCGGCCGTCGCCCAGGCGCCGACCGGCAGGTCGGTGAAGAGCTCGGGGTCGCGGAAGTATAAGGTGTCAAAGTCGAGCCGGGCGGCGACGGCGGGGAAGAACAGGGTCAGGAAGTCGGCGAAGAAGGTTTGCAGGAGTTGTTTGAAGAGCTGGTCGGGGGTCATGTTGAATCCCCCGCGTGGGCGCAGATGTTGGGTTGG
The DNA here is from genome assembly GCA_037440585.1 of Chloroflexota bacterium. Taxonomy (GTDB): domain Bacteria; phylum Chloroflexota; class Anaerolineae; order Epilineales; family JBBITV01; genus JBBITV01. The sequence goes on along the minus strand of JBBITV010000079.1, from coordinate 11,302 downwards.
CTGAGTCTGATTATAATGCAAGCTGTGCAGCCGTCAAGTGGGTGAAGTGGAACAAGCCATAGCTCACGCACCTGCTCAGCCGTGCATGTGCCAGGTGTGCTCAAGCCAGTAGAGGCTGCTCATGTCCCGGACAGGAGAGGGCTTCGCGTCAGGGACAAGATCCGGCATAGATATTGACCTGGCTGCCTGGATATGCTATACTTCTCGCCGTCAAAGATCACGTTTGATTGAGGATGGAGATGAGGCGATGACGTTTTTGGAAGAATTCTCCCAAGGCCTGGAGGGCCAAGGCTGAGAACGAGAACAGGAGTCTCAACATGGTAACCATTCAGCTAGAGATACCCGACAAACTGGCCGAAAACCTGGCTCCATACCAGGACCAATTGCTGGAATTGTTGGAACTCGGCCTCCACGAGCGGCTGGAGCGCGAGCGGCAAGAGCGCCTGGCTCTGCAAGAGCGCGTCTTCCAGGTCCTGGCTGCCTCACGCAAGGTGGAGTTACCCAAGCCGTACACAGGCGAGAAGCCGTACATTCGCCACACCCCTGTCCCCATAAGTGGAAACCAGGGTAGAGAAAGTGTCATCGAACAGCGTGGGCCACTATGACGAATCCGGCGCCTGGCGCGATTTTCTACTTTGACACCAGCGCGCTGGTCAAACGCTACGTGTCTGAGACTGGCAGCCCGTGGGTGGTTGGCTTGTGTAGTCCACCTACCGGCAATACGATTGCGACCGCGCGGCTTACCAAGGCTGAAGCAGCGGCAGCCTTCGCCAGCAAGCACAGAAGTGGCGGCTTATCCCAGGAAGACTACGTCAAAGCTCTCCAGGACCTTGCCCATGACTTTGCGCACCAATACTTGCTGGTAGAATAGGATTATCTTTTGTTCCACCGCCGCGCCGACATCCACACGATCAAGCCAACCAGCGGGACTCCCAACACCGCTTTTCCCCTTAATAGTGGTTGACAACTTTTTAACATAATCTCTCCAGGCGGGTAGCCATTCGTCACGAGTTAAGCCGCAACCCCAACCCCTGCGTGGGGTCTTGTCGCACTCACAGCGTGGAGTGTAGTCAGCGTTTTGCTTTGCCGCTCGGAGGGCGCAAGCGCGATTTCAAGGCTGGCCTGGCTGATCGTCCTGCCGGACAGTTCTTTGAGGGTCGCCGTGACGTTGCCGGTGACGATTGCCCCTGCATCCAGATTCCGGAGGTCCAGCGTCACATTGACGGGCTGGTTAACGTTCACACGCGACGGCGTTTGAACCTGCGCGGCGAGGGCCGACGGGCTCTCAATCGTCGGCGTCTGCCCCTGGAAACTCACGGTGCTGAGGTTCACTGCATCAAAGGCAGACATCTGGGCCTTGGGCAATGTGAGTGAGCTGCCTGGTGCGCCGTTATAGCGGATGGTTGCGGTGATGGTGGTCGTCTGCTCAGGCTGGACAGTACGTGGCCACGTGAGACGCCGGTTGGAAACGGTGCCGCCATTGGCTTCCACGACCTGGATCTCCGGTGGAAGGTCCTGGACAATATCGGCGGCCAGGGTTTGAGTGAATGGATTCTCCACCAGGATCGTGAGCACGTGGTTCAGATTGTTTGATGCCGCCACGCATAGTGGGTGCAAGCAGCTTAATGCTCCCTACCAGTGGGCGCCCTTCATAGTGATAGGGCTACCGTAAGCTGAAATGCACCCTCAAGAAGACGATGTCACGCCCTGTCCCGAAGGTTAAGCAAATTTGACAATTCGGCAATCTTGTGATACCATAGCGTTGATAAACGCGACTGAGGTGGTGCGTAGTGGGCCACCCACGCACGGCCCCAGCAGACCTCTTATCATGTCGCGCCAGATCCAGTTTCTGTATGCAGAAGGAGGTATATCGTTGATGGCTGGACAGCGCGTGACTGGCTCAGTGAAGTGGTTTAGCGCCGTAAAGGGCTACGGCTTCATTCAGCCAGATATCCCCGGCAGCGAGGACGTCTTCGTTCACTTCTCGGCTATTCAAGAAGAGGGTTTCCGAACCCTGCGCGAGAGCGAGGTGGTCGAATTTACCCTTGAAGATAGCCCCAAGGGCCCCCAGGCGACCAACGTCGTGCGCCTGGGACGGAAAGTGAAGCCGACCCAGCCGGGGAAGTAGTCAACAGTTCCCACCTCCTCCTGGGGCTCGTGTAACCTGCTCGCTCGCCAAGCCCCGGCGTAGTCGAGCCCTGCGCCGAGGTTTGTTTTTTTCGACCTTCCGCGATCTTTCCCACAATCGAGTCAACGTTGTCGTGTTGACCGATCTGCCCCCGCCGTGGTATAATACCCTCGAACATTTGTTTGGTTCTATCCAAATAACCAGCGACAAAATCCCAAATCCCAATGGCCAATGACCGATTTGGGATTTGGGATTTGGGATTTGGGATTTGGGATTTGGTCATTGTTTCAATGCCCGATTTCATCAACAAGCTGACCCAGCAGGTCCAGACCAAGCTCGATCATCTGAGCAGTACCTTCCGGCCTGAAGCCGGCGCTGGCGAGGAACAGCTCAAGGTGCTGGTCGAACAGCACTGGCATCCCTTGCCGGCCGACCTGTTCAATGCTGCGCGCCGGCCGGCGCTGGCGGTCGATAGCTCCATTGCCCGGGTGCCGCTGGCTAATGGCGCGTTTTTGTTCGTTGCCCAGGGGCTGTGCATCGGGTACAATGGTGTCGAGGAGAGCCAGGTCGAGGTGGAGATTCTGCGCGGTAATACCGAGCGGGGTGACCTCAAACGCTTCGGGGACTTGCTCATGCAGCTCCTGGAAGTCAACGTGGCCTCGCGCTCCATCGATCAGTTGCCACCCAACGGGATACTTTTCTTCGACGGTGCGCTGTACAGCCGCCTGCCACAACTTTACCCTTTCCGTGGACTCAAAGAATTCGACTATCTCCACCGCGATATTGCCACCAATTACCAGCACCTTTTCGATCGCTGTGATCAGCATGGGCGGCACATGCTGTGCGTGGCCAAGACCAGTCGCGGCGACATCCACCAGAAACTGTGGCTCAAGGCTACTGGCGGAGATCCCTTAACCCTGGTGATACCCGACGTAGAGGCCATTGCCCGTTGGACGGACCGCAAAGCCGGCTATTCGACGCCCATTGTGCTCGGCAGAATTGGCTTCAGTGGTGGCGAGGAGCGCCTGTCGCGCGAGGAGATCGGCCTGGCGGACGCACCTGCCGTGATCTCCTTCTTCCTCCGTCTGGCCGACCACGACGATGCGCTGCGTATTGAGGTGCCGGGCACATGCGTCGGCTACACCCGCACCATCGGCCAGGTGGACGCCGATGTCCTCGACCTGGGCCGCCACGACCTGCACCCGATCCTGGCCGCCCTCGCCGCCGACTATGGCGGCTTCGAGGTGTATAATGCATTGCTGTACAGCGTGGACCGGGAAGTACGGCTGCGCCGGGAGATGATGAACGAAGTGTATTTGCGGCTGATCGAGGATATCCTTGGGTACGAGCTGCGCCGAGATCGTAGCGACCGGAGGTTCTAGCGACTGCCATGTTCGAGATTGACCGGACGCTCAAGGAGTTCGCGAGACGCTTTCCCGACGACTTCGTGCGCTGGTTAGTCGGACCGGGAACCCGTGTGGTCGAGCAATAGGAGGGCGAGCTGGTGACTACGTTGCGTCAGGCGGACTTGGTGTATCGTGCCGAGGACGTGCTGGGCAGGCCGTTTGTCTTTCACCTTGAGTTTCAGTCAGAACGGTCGCGCACAGTAATGGGCCTGCGGATGGCGGGATACCACATCCGCTTGCTGGAGCAATATGGCTTGCCGGTGTGCGGCGCGGTGCTATATCTCCAGCCTGGGGCAGATGCAGGCGATACCGGTCGGTTTGAGAGTGTCTGCCCTCGCGGCCTGGGAATTCAATTAAGCTACCAGGTCATTCGGCTCTGGGAACAGGACGGACTTGCGCTGCTACGCGAAGGGCTGATCGGGTTGTACCCTCTGCTTAGGTTGACTGAGTTAGGCGAGCCACCCGACGTAGGGTTGCAGCAGGTCGTGTCACGGATTCGACAGGTGGAGGACTCAGACCTGCGCCAGGACATGCTGTTTGGTTTTGAGGCGCTCGCGGGTCTGAGATTTGGTCGTGAGTTGTTAGAGGCGATCATACGCCGGGAGGAAATTGTGGAATCGCCACTGTTGAAGGAGATTTATCAAAAGGGTCGTGAAGAGGGCTTGGAAAAAGGCTTGGAGGAAGGAATGGGATTGGGCAGCGCAAGCGCTATGCGGATGGCCATCCTGCGCTTTCTTGCCGCGCGGTTCAAGCTCGCTCTACGCACGCGAAAAGCACTTGAGATGCGCCTGGCGCGCATCGAGAGCGTGACTGCGTTGGAAGAACTCGTCACGGCCACCGCCCGGGTGACCAGCGTGGCAGAGTTCACGGCTGCACTAGATGAGCTCGAAGCAGAAGAGTAGTCTCTCATGATCGAGCCCATTTCATCTACTCAGACGGGCCTGTTCACCTTATCCCGCCATCACCTCCTCCGCCGCACTGGCCGTGACCCGGTCCAGGTGACGAGCGACCTCTGCGGCCTGCACGCCCAGCTCTCGTCGGCGCCGGGTGTCGCGTTGCTGGCGCGGATGCAGCGCGTCACTCAGGCTGAGGTCGATGCGGCGCTTTACCGCGACCGCACTCTCGTCAAGGTTTGGGTGATGCGCGGCACGCTCCACCTCATCCCGACGGCGGAGCTGCCGCTATATCACCAGGCCATTCAGCGCGAGCGAATCGATGGCCTGGTGCAATGGCTCAATGGGCTCGATCACATCCGGGCCGACCAGCGGCAGCGGGCTCACCAACGCATCCTCGATGCGCTGGCCGACCGCCCTCACACCCGGAAGGAGATCTACGCACTGGTGCCGGAACTGGCCGGCCTACCATACGCGTCCTGGGGCGCCGACGTGCGCGAATTGTGCTACCAGGGACTGGTGCTCCACGCCGAGCCGGTCGGGGCCGAGGTCCGCTTTGCCCGGCTCGATCGGTGGTTGCCCGACCTCGATCTGAATGGGCTCGATCCCGTGCTCGCCCGCCAGAGGCTGGCCCACCAATATCTTGGCGCGTATGGTCCGGCCAGTGTCCAGGACTTTGCCTACTGGGCCGGCGCCAGCACCTCCTGGGCGCGCGCCGCTTTCGAGACGCTTGGAGAAGACCTGGCTGAGGTCGAAGTCGAAGGCCAGCAGGGACGCTTCTATTTGCTGCGGGAGCACCTGCCGCTCCTGGAGGAAGCTGCTGGCGGGGAGCCGCCCGTCCGCCTGCTCCCCAAGTTCGATTCCATCCTGATGGGCCACAAGGATAAGTCGCGGTTCCTGAGCCGGGAGCACCTGCCGAGGGTGTTCACCACCGCGGGCCACATACAGGCGACGGTCTGGGTGGGTGGCCGGGCAGCCGGTGTGTGGCGCTATGACCAGGTGGGGCGCAAGCTGGCGGTGACGGTCCAGCCATTTGCGCCGTTTGCGGCGTCAACATGGGAGGCTATCGAGGGGGAAGTGCAATCACTGGGACAGTTTATGGAGGCTGAGCGCGTTGAATTGGAACGCAGGTTTTAGGTTCGTGGCTTCCGGCGCGCTGATGAAGTTAAAGAAAATAGTGCCGTAACAAACGAACTCGATCTCTAATTGCAACACTATGGCCTCAAACGCCATAGCCTTCGGCCTTGAGGGCCTCAGCCCGAAGGCTTGAGACGGGATCACGGCAAACCACAACCGGTCGTGGTAAGCTACGGCGTTTCAGGCCGTAGTGCTACAACTCAAAGCCGCCTGGTCTGTTACGGCATTTAATTCTTAATCTTCATAAGCGCGTACTACGAACCCATTTATCTTGGAGGTTAAAACATGACCGCCGTAGGCTATGTCGTCGGGGAAGTGCGCACAGATGAATTTACCTTTGTCACTAACAGCCAGATCGCGCCGCCGCGCCTGGAGTACGTCGTCCTGAAAGGAGTGCAGGAACGCACGGGCGATGAGATGCGCCAGGTGGACGTGCTGGCGCAGGTGACGAGTCTGGCGATTTCGTCGCGGCTGCTCCAGACCAGCATGAGCTACAACGAGGTCCGGTCGATCCTCAACCGCCTGGACTCCGCGCCGCCCATCATTGTCGGCGTGGCCAAAGTGTTGGGCTACCTGGATGACAAGGTGGTGCGCTTTCCCCGTGGCGCGGCCATGCCCGGCGCGGAGGTGTTTCGCGCGCCTGATGAGCTTTTGCGCCAGTTCTTTTCACGCAACGTGACCTCCGGGCTCAGCCTGGGCACTCTGATCAACCGGCCCAAGGTCAACGTCCTGCTCGATCCCAATGGCTTGCGCCGGCACCTGGCTGTCATTGCCCAGACCGGTGCTGGCAAGTCCTACACCGTCGGGGTAATCCTGGAAAAATTGCTCCAACTCGGCGGCACGGTCATCGTCTTCGATCCGAACAGCGACTACGTAGTGATGCGGCGCGATACCCAGAACCGGCCCACGCCCTTCGCCGAGCGGGTCGAGGTCTATCGCCTGCCGACCGAGCAGCGCAACCGCATCACGGACGATCAAATCGGCGGATCGCGCCGGTTCACCATCCAGTTCTCGAATCTGGATGTGGATGAGCTATGCGTCCTCTCCGGCATCGGCGAACGCTCAACCAACATTCGCAAGGCGATCCAGACGGCCTACGATAACCTCCGAGACCGGGATTACACCCCGCGCGATTTTCTACAGGAACTGCGTCGCATCGCCAACGGCGGCGACGTGCCGTCTGCGGGACCGGCCCCCCGCGCGCGCCCGCTTAGCCCGGCCATTGGCGATGAGAACGATTTTGACGCACTCATGCGCCGCCGCCGCAACCAGGCCACGGGCCAGGACGACGAGCCGCTGGACTTTGATGCCTTCTTCAGCCGCGACGAAGTTCTTGACGATGATGATGAAGAGTCCAAAAATCAAAAATCAAAAATCAAAAATCAAAAATCCCCGGACTCCCTGACCCTCGATGCTATTGCGGGCGCGCAGAAGGCACTGAAGTACATTGAGCGCCTGGGGCGCGTAGACATCTGGGGGTTCGAGGACGTGCCCATGGACGACCTGCTGCGGCCAATGGCCCTGTCCGTCGTCGACCTGGCGGGTGTCGATCACTGGATCGCCGATTTCGTGGTCGACAAGATCCTCCGTGAAGTCTGGTCACGGGCGACGAACGAGGGGCTGCCGTGGCCGGTGTTTATGGTGCTCGAAGAGGCACACAATTTTGTCCCCGGCGGCGCCCAGGCTGAACGGAGCCAGTGTGCCGGTATTATCAAGCGCATCGCCTCAGAGGGGCGCAAATTCGGCATCTTCCTGATGCTCATCACCCAGCGGCCGTACCGCATCCACCAGGATACCCTGTCCCAGTGCAACAGCCAGATCATCATGCGACTGACCAACCCCCAGGACCTGTACGCAGTCACCAAGGCGTCCGAAGGGATCTCCGAGGGGCTGCTCCACGACCTGCCTGGACTGAACGTGGGCGAGGCAGTCGTGCTCGGGCCGCTGGTGCGTGTGCCGGTCATGGTCAAGGTCGGGCAGCGCCTTTCCCAGGAAGGCGGGAGCGACATTGACGTGGTCCAGGCGCTGGAGCGCGCGCGGAGTGAGGTAGTGACCAACCGGCTGGAGCAGGCGGCGAAGAACGGAGTGGAAGGAAGAGGTGTAGCTCAGAGGAGTCAAACATAGACGTTGGATTGCACAGAATCGCCTGATATAGTACAATATGGGTGTCACAGTCACAGACATGGGAAGGGTGAAGTGCTATGAAAGAAATCATCCTCAAGGAAGCTCAGGCTCAATATTATCTGACAGTGGATGAATCTGTGTTGGGCCAGGAGCCGATTTTACTGCGTCGCAACGGTGAACCGGTGGCTGCCATTGTGCCCGTCACCGAATACGAAGCTTTCCGTGCCTGGCGTGAGGCCGAAGAACGGCGAAAACGCCGAGAGGCGACTCAGCAGGCATTTGTGCGCGAGCGCGCGGCGTATGAGCGGCTGGAAGAGAGTCTGCGGTCGCAGTACGAAGGCCTCTATGTGGCTATCCGCGATGGACAGGTAGTAGATAGTGATGCTGACGAATTGACCCTCATTACCCGGGTCTACGAGCGTCTCGGCTACGGCCCGATGTACGTGCGCAAAGTTGGTGGGCCTGTGCCAGTGGTTCGTGTGCCCTCCCCTCGTCTGACTAACCTATGATCGCCTACGATCTGGATTTTGTGCCCGCTGCCCCCATTTTGCCGGTTGGTGTTTCTGTTGTGAACAAACCCAACCAGAGCTTCTCCATTCCAGCCTTGCTGGATACGGCTGCCGATATATCAGTGCTTCCAAGCACCCTCATAGATCAACTTGAACTTGCCCCGGTTTCTGAAACCATGGTGGAAGGATTTGAGGGCCTGGTGCCAGCCTCAGTGTACGTCGTCGCGTTTCATATTGCTGGAGCCCGGCTCTACCCGGCCCGTGTTGTCACCCATGCGGCCCGGTATGCCCTTCTCGGCCGCAACGTCTTGAACAGTCTCTACATCCGCCTCGATGGGCCGGACCTACAATTTGAGGTAAAGGCGAGACGATAGTTCAGCTTTACTCTAACCGGCACACCTCCCTCCACTGGCCCGCCGCCCTCTGCAAATCTACAATGTCGATGTCCCCGTCGTGGTCCAGGTCATAGGTTGTGTCGAAGCCGGATCGCGCAAGATGGCTCCTCCAGCCTGAGGCCACGCGCATGAGGTCCGCCGCTGTGACCTGGCAGTCCCGGTCGAAGTCGGAGTCCGGACGGTGCGCGACGACCTGGACGGCGCCTGCCTGGGTCTGAACCTGGACAGCGCCTTCGTTGAAATCGGCGGTGGTCACCTGGAGGGGCGATGTGGTGCCAGCGTTGCCAGTAATGTCGAACGCCAGCGCGAGCAGGCTGCCGCCCTCGCCCAGGGGTTGAGAGCCGGCCAGGCTCGTGCGTACCACTCCCGCCTGGCCGAGATTGCTGGTCATCATAAAAGTCGCTGTCGTCTCGCCGAGACTGGCGGATGCAGCCCTGACGACTGCAGGATCATAGGTGACGATCACGTCGGCGCTGTAAACGGAGGCCTGGTTTAACGTGATACCCAGGGTCACTGTGATCCGCTCACCGGATTCAGCATAGAGCCGGTTCAGGGCCAGCGTCGCCGATTCCAGATTTTGGATTTTGGGTTTTGGATTGGAGGCTGACGACCGTTCCAAATCGCTGGCTCCACTCCCCTGCACGCTCGCGCTCCAGTTCCCCGATACGTCTCCCAATAAGACTGTCGTAAAGTCCTGGTTAGTTTGGATGCTGCCCGGGCCGGAATAAGATCGGCTGCGCGGAGTGAAGTCCCACACCACGCCTGCGCCGGGGAAGGGCAGACTGACCTGGTCCACCGCCTTCTGCAGGATGTAATAGGCATCCATCGAGGTGATGGTGCCATTCTTGTTCACGTCGGCGGCGGTGGCGGCGTTGCTGCCCAGGGTCAGCAGCCCGGCCGCGTGCTGCAGCGCCAGCGATGCGTCATAGGCGCTAATGCCGTTGACGCCGTCGGACTTGGCAGGAGTCAGGACGTAAGCGCCGGACGGGGCACCAGTGACCGTGTAGGCTCCACTGGCGTTGCTCTGGCTGGTGTAAATCCGGTCGCCGGCCAGGGTGAGGAGCACGCCGGGCACGCCAGTGCTGCCGTTCCAGAAGCGCACGACGCCAGAGACCTGGTAAGTCAGGCTGACGCCGAAGGAGCCGTCAGCGGTCTGGACCGGAATGGCGCCGTCATTAAGAGAGACGCTGTCCAGGTGCAGAGTAGTGCTCATGCCGGACGTCCCGATGACCTCGAATTCCAACAGGGCCAGGGTGCCGGAGCCGCTCACGCTGCCCCCGGCGCTGGCCAGGGACACACGGATCTGGCCGGGCGAATTGGTATTGGGCGACAGGTTCCAGCCAGGGGTGAGACTACCCGTGCTGGCGCCACGAGCGGCAAGGACGGCGTTGTTGAAAGTGACTTTGAGGTCAGCCGCAACCAGGCCGGTCAGGTTCGTCGCGTTCACCGGCACATTGACAATGGCGCGAGGCTCGCCGCCAGCATGGGGCAGGCTCAGCCAGGCGGTGTCGCTCTCGTAAGTGTAGCCGCGCAGGAGCGTGCCGCTCTGGCCGCCGGGGTTGTTAACCGTCACGTCCACCACCACCGGAAAATAGGGTAGGGTGACACAGGTAATCTGATTGGCACTGACGACCGTCACGCTGGCGCAGGCCGTGTTGCCGAAAGTGACCGTTGCCCCGGTCTTGAAGTTGCTGCCGGCGATGGTGACGGCGGTGCCGCCGGCCTCCGGTCCGCGGTCGGGACTGATGGACGTAGGCACCGGCCGGTCCAGGATGGTAACCTGGTAGGCATACTCGGGCCGGCCAAACCGCACGATACTGACACCGTCGGTGGCCTCCAGGTAGTATTCGAGGCCGGGCGGAGTCACCCGCGAGCCTTCGATGGCGATAGCGTAACGGTTGCCGCTGGTGTGGGTCATGGCGCGGCCGGTGAAGCTCGTGGCGCCGATGGCACGGAAATACAGGGTCGCGCCCTGCACGCCGACGTTGTCGGTGATGTCGGCAGAGAAGGTGAGTGGCAGGCCGGCCGGCGCTTCGACGATCGGGTTGTGGGTGATGACCGGTGGGATGGTGTCCACGGGCGTGGCCGTAGCCACGTTGGAAAAGGCCGACTCGGTCATGTCGGTCTTCACCACGGTGAATTTGTAGTAGTAGGGCCGGCCGGGCTGCACGGTCGTGTCCCGGTAAGTGTGTTGGTTGGACGGGATGAGGTTCGAGTTGAGGCGGTTGTAGGGCCCACTCTCGGCGGGGGCCCGGTACAGGTTGAACCCGGCCAGCAGGTCGAAGTCGTTCTGGCTCCAGGACAGGTCCAGGTAGCCTTCACCGCTGGTGGCCTGGAGGTTCATGGCCTCGGTCCCGGAGGTGATGATCTCGAAGCGGAAGCGCTCCGAGTCGTCGCCGGTCACCAGCCAGGGGTCACTGGCAGCGCGCGCCCCGGCGACACGCATGAGCTGGTAGCCGTCGCCCGTGATCGGGGTGACATTGAAGCTGCCCACCCAGGTGCGGGAATCGCGCCAACCGCCGTTGACCGGGTGAATAGTGTAATCGGTGTTAGGGACGGCGGGACCAAAGGAGACGGCGGGCTGGACGGTGGTGTCCATATCCCGGTTGAAGGTGATGGTGAAGGTCACCGTCTCCGAACGGACGATGCTCGTGCGGGGGCTGCCCGCCGTAGAGAGCACCACGTCTACGACGAAAGGATAGGCCGTCTC
>JBBITV010000078.1:3353-11542 GCA_037440585.1 Chloroflexota bacterium | reverse complement strand
GCCCAATCTATTCCTGGCCACTATCTATGCAGTGATGTATCTAGATCCAGCATTCTAGCTGAACCTGCTGGATTGGGTGGAGGAGAATGAACCCCTATGCCAGCAAAGGTGAAGGGCAGACAGAGAGTAGATAGCAGAGGGTGCACTTGACATGAAGGGTAGATTGCGGTATAATATTTCCAGAACGGAATGATTGCGATGCGGAATTAAGCGATGAGCGAGCCGTTTCTGGCCCTTCATACAGATCAGATCACCGAGATCGTTCGATACTTTCTCCGCCTCCGGCCGCGCCTCCAGATGGTGCTGCCAGAAGACCTGGCCCGAGCGAAGGCACGCCTATACAAGTTACATGCGGAAGGCAAGACCAGAAAAGGCGACCACATCCTCCTCTATGGGATTGGAATTATTCTTGCGCGCCAGCGCGAGCCGCTGACCATGGGCGAGCTCAGCAAGGCGTTGGCGGTTCCCCTGAGCACGGCCACTCGCATCGTGGATTGGTTGGTAGAAGCCGGTTACGCCAGGCGATTGCCCGATCCAGAGGATCGCCGCATCGTCCGCGTGGCCCTGACTGAGGCCGGCCAGCAGTTGTATAAAACCATCGACGAATTCCTCAAGCAGCGTGTCGAGCAGGTTCTCCGCCGGTTCACCCCAGAGGAGCGTGAGAGTCTGGTGGTGCTGCTGCGCAAGCTGGTGGAGGCGCTGGAGGAACTGAGCTGATGTCTCTCTTTTTTTGCCTATATATTTCCATAATGGAAATGTTGGATTATGAGAGGAAATACTAGGTCAATCACAAGAAGCGGAGGTTCTTCACGAACATGCGAAAATTGTACTCACTCATGGTCTTGCTGGCGCTGCTCGGCCTGTTGATCCTAATATTGACGGCCTGCGGGTCTGGCGCCCTCCCGCCGGCCCAAGCCCAATCTAATCTGCAGCCGGCCAGCCAGCCCACTCCGATCACGATCTCCGCGACGCCCACCACGGCTGCAGCCCGCGCCACGCGCGCCAGCACCCTCTCCTATACGGCCGACATTCGGGCACGCGCCCAGGTCAACGTCGTCCCCAAAGTCAGCAGTCGCATCGAAGAGATCAAGGTGGACGTCGGCGACCGGGTGAAGGTGGGCGACGTGGTGGCGGTGCTGGAGCACAAGACGCTGGACGCGCAGGTCAAGCAAGCTGAAGCGGCATTGGCTGCGGCTCAGGCTAACCTGGCCAAGCTGCAGGCCGGGCCACGCGCCGAACAGGTCGCCCAGGCCCAGGCCAACCTCAAGGCGGCTGAAGCCCGCCTCGACCTGCTCAAGCAGACGCCCTTTGACGACCAGGTCCAAACTGCCGAGCACAACCTGGCCCGCGCCAGGAACGCGCTGTGGCAGGCCCAATCCGTCCGTGACGTGACCTGCGCGAACGAGCACGGGATCTGGCAGATGGGGCCGGGTGGCAAGGGCATGCTGGTCGCGCCGGGCGGCAACTGCACCGCGGCCGAGGCCAGTGTCGGGCAGGCGCAGGAAGGGGTCGACCTGGCTGCTATCCAGTTAGACCAGCTCAAAGCCGGGCCGCGGGCGCAGGACCTGGCCCAGGCCGAGGCCGCGGTAGCTGCCGCTCGTGAATCGCACCGGCTGGCCAAAGCGCCGTTCACCGACCAGGACATCGCGGCTGTGAAAGCCCAGGTCAGTTCCGCCGAAGCAGCTCTCGAGATGGCGAAGCTCAACCGCGACGAGGCCTTCGTCAAGGCGCCCGTCGAGGGCGTGGTCGCCAGCCGGCCGGGTGTAGTTGGCAGCTTCGCCAGCGCGGCCGGACCGGCGGCCGGCACAACGATCGTCACGCTGGTCTCGGAGGACGTGCAGATCGTTTTCGGAGTCGAGGAATCGCTGTACGGACGGGTGAAAGTTGGACAGGCGGCCACCTTGAGCGTAGCGGCCTACCCGGAGCAGACTTTCAATGGGGAGGTCGCCTTCATCGCCCCGGTGGCTGACCCCACGGCGCGGACCTTCGAAGTCACCGTCTACCCGGATGACCCCGAGCACAAGCTGCGGCCGGGTATGTTCGCTGACGTAACCCTTCAACAATGACCAAATCCCAAATCCCAATGACCAAATCCCTATTTGACCGCTGGTAGTTGGGATTTGGGATTTGGGATTTGGGATTTAGTCATTGGTCATTGATTAAAGAGGTGGTGCTATGAGAATCGCCGATATTTCCATCCGCCAACCGGTATTCATCACGATGGTGATGCTGGCCCTGGTCGTGGTTGGCTTCATCGGGTACTCCCGGCTGCCGGTCGACTTGCTGCCGGACGTTTCGATCCCCATCGTCGCGGTGACGACGGTCTATCCGGGCGCCAGCCCGGCCGAGGTCCAGCGCGAGATCACGGAGCCGTTGGAAGAAGCGCTCGGCTCCCTTAACGGCGTCAAGAATGTGCGCTCGACCTCCAGCGAAAACGTCTCGCAGGTCTTGGTCGAGTTCAACCTGGAATATTCCATCGTCCGTGGGGCTGAGGATGTACGCGAGCGGGTGGCGGCCGTGCGCGGCACGTTCCCCCGTGACGCTCGCGACCCGATCATCCAGCGCTTCGACCCGGCGATGATGCCCATCCTGTCCTTTAGCGTGGCTGACCAGACCGGCCAGTTGTCACCGGCCGAGCTACGCCGCCTGGTGGTTGACCGCGTCAAGCCCCGGTTGGAGCGCATCGACGGCGTGGCCGACGTCGGCGTCGTCGGCGGGCTGGAGCGGGAGATCCAGGTTGAGCTGAACCTGGACGAGATGCGGGCGCGACGTGTTTCCCCCCAGCAAGTCGTCGCCGCGGTCAAGGCGGAGAACCTGAGCCTGCCCACCGGCCGGCTGACCGAGAACGGCCAGGATATCCTCTTGCGCACGCCGGGTGATTTCCGGAAGGTGGACGACATCAGCCCGATCGTCGTCTCCAACGTGCGCGGCACGCCGGTCTACCTCAAAGATGTCGCTACGGTCAAAGACGGCTTTGCCGAGGTGCAAAGTTACAGCCGGCTGAACGGCCGGGACAGCATCGTCGTCTCCATCCGCAAGCAGTCAGGGACTAACACAGTGCGCGTCGCCGAGGACGTTAAGGCAGAGCTGGCGCGGGTCGGGCGCGATTTCCCGAACCTGAGCCTGGTCCTGGCCCAGGACCAGGCGGATTTCATCCGCAGAGCGACCGAGGACTCTATTATCGACCTGATCCTGGGCGGCGTGTTCGCTTCGCTGGTGGTGCTGTTCTTCTTCCGCGACCTGCGCAACACGTTAGTGACTGTGGCCGGGTTGCCGGTGATCATGATCGGCACCTTCGCCATTCTGAATGCCATGGGGTTGACGCTGAACCTGATCACCTTGCTGGCGTTGTCACTCGCGGTCGGGCTGGTCATCGATGATGCGATTGTGGTGCGCGAGAACATCTTCCGCCACATGGAACGCGGCGAAACGCCGAAGGAAGCGTCCAGCCGGGGAACGAACGAGGTCGCCCTGGCGGTGCTGGCCATGACGCTGACCGTCGTCTCGGTGTTCCTGCCGGTCGCCTTCACCACGGGCCTGATCGGCAAGTTGTTCCGTGAATTCGGCCTACGGTGGCGACAGCGGTGCTGATCTCGCTGTTCGAGGCGTTCACCCTCGCGCCCATGCTCTCGGCCTACTTCTTCAAGCAGCGGGCGCCGAAGCCGGGACATGAAAGCGAAGAGAGGCTGGCGACCAGCCTGGGCCGGCTCGACCGGGGTTACCGGCGGGTGCTGGCCTGGGCGCTGGGCCATAAGAAGCTTACGGCGCTGATCGGGCTGGTGACGTTTGTGCTCATCGTCGGCCTGGCGACGTTCGTGGAGATGGCGTTCCTGCCGGTGGTCGACAACGGCATCTTCAATGTGGCCCTGCAACTGCCGCCGGGCACGCCGCTGGCCCAGACCGGCACCCAGGCGCGCCAGGTCGAGGCAGCTTTGAAAGCGCTACCGGACGTACAGGACGTATTCACGACGGTCGGCGGGGCGGGCACGCCGGAAAAGGCCTCGTTCGTCGTCAAGATGCGCCAGACCGGCCTGCTCAAGCGGGCCGAGCCGGCCATCCGCCAGGCGCTGGCAGACGTGCCGGGCCTGACCTTCAACTTCGGAGGGGGGCTAGGCGGGGGCGGTTCACAGACCGGGCGTGCAATATTGGGTTTACCGATCCAGTTGAACCTGCGCACCACCGGCTCGTTCGAGGAATTGGACAAAGTCTCACAAGACGTGCTGGCCGCCATCGCCGGCGTGCCTGGGCTGGTGGACCTGGACCGCAGTTACCAGCCCGGCAAGCCGGAGATGCACATCGAAGTGGACCGCCAGCGCGCCGCGAGCTTCGGCTTGAGCACAGCGGCCATCGCCTCGACGCTGCGGACGCTGGTCAATGGCGAGGTGGCGTCCCGCTTCCGGGAGAGCGGGCGCGAGGCGGACATCGTCGTCCGGCTGCGGGAAAGCGACCGCGCCCGCCTGGATGACATCCTGTCGCTGTCGATCCCCTCGCCCACGGGCCAGATGGTACCGCTGCGCAACGTCGCCACGATTTCGAACAGCGCCGGTCCGTCAGCCATCGAGCTGGTCAACCGCCAGCCCCAGGTCGTCGGCGGCGGAAACTACTTTGGCCGGTCGCAGACGGCGGTAGTGCGCGACGTGCGGGCGCGCCTGGCGCGGATGACCCTGCCGCCTGGCGTAACCGTCCAGTTTGGCGGCCAAACGGAGCAGATGGCCGAGTCCTTCGGCTCGCTGCTGTTCTCGTTGCTACTGTCGGTGGTTTTCGTGTACATGGTGCTGGCCTCGCAGTTCGGCTCGTTCACGCAGCCGGTCGTCCTCATGCTGGCCCTGCCGCTGTCGATCATCGGTGCGTTCCTGGCGCTGCTGCTGGTGCGCACCCCGTTCGACATGACGGCGATGATCGGCCTCATCCTATTGATGGGCCTGGTGACGAAGAACTCGATCCTGTTGGTGGACTTCACCAACCGGCTGCGAGAGCGCGGAATGAGTCGCGAGGAAGCGCTGCTCACCGCCGGCCCGATCCGGCTGCGCCCGATCCTGATGACCACCCTCTCGCTCATCCTGGGGATGGCGCCGGTGGCGCTGGGCCTGGGGGCCGGCGGCGGCTTTCGGGCGCCGATGGCGATTGCCGTGATCGGCGGGCTGGTCACGTCGACGCTGTTGACACTGGTGCTGGTGCCGGTAGCGTATAGCATTAAAGAGACCTTGACAGCCATCCAATTCTGGTGTATAATTTGGGAGCGCTCCCAAAGAAGACGTTCGATAGAGCATGATCGGGTAATAGGTCTGCATTTTCAGGCCTTTTTTGGGGCCACCCGTGGGAGCGCTCCCAACGGATGGATAGTATATGGCGCTCACACTGGAAGAAATCGCTAAACTGGCTGGGGTATCTCGCTCCACCGTATCTCGCGTCATCAACAACCACCCTAATGTGAACCAGGCGACCCGCGAGCGCGTCATGGCGGTCACCCGCCGCCTGGACTATCAGCCGAACGTAGCGGCCCGTGGTTTGGCGGCGGGCCGCACCCGCGTCCTGGGGCTCGTGATCCCCATGGGCGTGTCGGCACTCTTCACCGATCCTTACTTTCCCATGTTGATTCAAGGCATCTCGTCGGCGTGCAATATGCACGATCATTCGGTGATGCTCTGGTTGGCAGAGCCTGAATACGAGCGTCGCACGATTCGCCAGATCCTACAAAGTGGCTTGATTGATGGGGTGATCGTTGCCTCTGCGCTGATGGATGACCCCGTAGTGGAGGCGTTGCTGACACGCGGGCTGCCATTCGTGCTGGTCGGCCGCCATCCTACCGACAGCCGCATTAGTTATGTGGATGTGGACAATCAAAATAGCGCACGCGAGATGGTCGCCCACCTTTTGCGACTGGGCTGTCGCCGGATCGCGACCATCACGGGTCCTCGGAACATGATCGCCGGGGCCGACCGGCTGGCAGGCTACTCGGCCGGATTGCGCGCCAGGGGGATCGTCCCGGATCCCAATCTGATCGTCGAGGGAGATTTCACCGAGGCCGGCGGGTACTCAGCGATGCAACGCTTGCTGCCCCACACGCCGGACGCTGTGTTCGCCGCCAGCGATACGATGGCCGTGGGCGCGCTGCGTGCGTTACGCGAAGCCGGCCGTCGCGTGCCGGAGGACATTGCGCTTGTCGGCTTTGACGACATGCCTTTTGCCGCGCATACTGATCCGCCCCTCACCACCGTGCGTCAGCCCATCCAGCGTGCGGGCACCGTCGCCGCCGAGACACTGATAGATTTGATCGCCCACCCCGACTCGCAGCCCCGCCGAATCGTCCTCCCCACTGAACTGGTCATTCGTGCGTCCTGCGGTTCGGGCCTTGTGGCAGAGGAGAGATTGCGCGCATAAAGAGTCGGACGCGCAGACTCTCTTTCTCTGAAGCAAAGGAGGTGACAACCGGCAACCTAGACTCTCTTGACGAGCCGATACCTGGTCCACATGACACATCTCCGGTGATAAAAAATGAAGGAGACAAGCCATGCGCAAGCCAATGTTCGCATTAATAAGTGTGCTGGTGATGGTGATCGCCGGCCTTCTCCTCTCGGCCTGCGCCCCGTCGACCCCCGTGGTCAAGGAAGTTGTCAAAG
Organism: Chloroflexota bacterium; assembly: GCA_037440585.1. Classification (GTDB taxonomy): domain Bacteria; phylum Chloroflexota; class Anaerolineae; order Epilineales; family JBBITV01; genus JBBITV01. The sequence continues at coordinate 4,922 of JBBITV010000078.1, read as the reverse complement.
AGGTCCCGAAGGAAGTCGTCGTCACTCCCACGCCGGCCCCGCCCAAGCCAGTCAGCCTCAAGATGTGGATCATGCCCAACGGGCCTGATCCGGCCGGCGCCATTCGGACCGAACTGGACGCGTTCGAGAAACTCCACCCTAACGTCAAAGTCCAGGCCGAGGTGTTAGACTGGGGTGCGGCCTGGCCCAAACTGACCACGGCGGCGACCAGTGGCGAGGGGCCAGACGTCAGCCAGCTCGGCACCACCTGGGTGGCCGCGATTTCCAGCATGGGCGCCCTGCGCCCCTTTACCCAGGCCGAAATCGCCGCGATGGGCGGCGGCAAGGCGTTCGTCGAAGCCTCGTGGAAAACCGGAAACCCCATCGGCAGCGGCTTCACCACGGCGATTCCCTGGTTTGTGGATGTCCGGGCGGTCGTGTATCGCAAGGACCTGCTGAGCGCGGCCGGGGTAGATCCAAAGACGGCCTTCGCGTCATGGGAGTCGTTCGATGCCGCGCTGGCGAAGCTCCAGGCAGCCAACAAGGACGTGGCCGCCTTCGCCTATCCGGGAAAAAACGACTGGAATGTGCTGCACAACTTTGCACCGTGGGTGTGGGGCGCCGGTGGCGATATGCTCAACCCGGGCAACACGGCGGCTGTGTTCAACAGCCAGGAGGGCGTTGCCGGCGTCAAATTCTACGCCAGCCTGTACACTAAGGGCTACGCCCCGAAAGAGGCACTGGAGTTGAACAGCGCCCAGGTCGAGGGATTGTTCTCGTCCGGCAAAGTGGCGATGGTCATCGCCGGCCCATGGATGATCAAGGGTGCGCGCACCCCACAGGCCAAGGGCGGCTGGGCCGAGAGCGAGGCGGCCAAGAATCTGGCCGTGGCTGAAATCCCCACTGGCGGGGCTGGGCGCTTCACCTTCGTCGGCGGTTCCAACCTCGCGGTTTGGAATTCCAGCAAAAATCCCACCGAGGCGGTCGAACTGGTCAAATTCCTGGCCGCCAAAGAGTCGCAGATCCGCTATGGCAACAATATCGGTATGTTGCCGGCGCTCAAGGACGCGCTCACCGATCCGTCCTTCGCCAAGGATCCCGACTACTCCGTGTTTATCACCGCCTCCGAGCACGGCAAGTCCTACCCGGCCATTGCCGCCTGGGGTCCGCTGGAGACGGCGATGGTCAAGAACCTGGGCCTTTTGTGGGATGACGTGGCCGGCGTCAACGGCCCGTTCAATCCCGACAAGATGATCCCCGGCCGGCTGGACGCGGCCGCCAAGGAAGTCAACCTGCTGTTGGCCGCCGGCAAGTAAGCGGATCCGCTGAGGGAGGCAGGGCTTTCCCAAAGTAAGCACCGTCGCAATCCCAGACCCGAAAGGTCTTGAAGACCTTTCGGGTCCAGGCCCAATACGGTTCAGTTAGCGCCCTGGAGTCCAGGCTTTAGCCGGTGGAAAGCGCAGATCCAGCCAATGCAACCGGCTAAAGCCTTGACTCCATCCTTAACTGTTAGCGCCCTGGAGTCCAGGCCTTAGCGGTGGAAAGCGCAGATCCAGCCAATGCAACCGGCTAAAGCCTTGACTCCATCCT
>JBBITV010000078.1:0-3253 GCA_037440585.1 Chloroflexota bacterium | reverse complement strand
TAACTGACCTATTCTAAGTTGCCTCTTGACCATGTCTACGTTGACCCTATCCAAGCGCCGTGACACGTTCTGGCGCAACGTCTCGAAAAACCGGTTGGCCTATGCCCTCATTGCCCCGACCCTCGCGGCGATGCTGCTGATACACTTTATTCCGACCGGGTTGGGCCTGTATATGTCCCTGCTCAAGCTCAACCAGTTCACCCTGGGGCAGTTTCTGCGGGCGCCCTTCGTCGGCCTGGAGAACTACTGGCTCCTGCTGTCCGGTAGCGAGAACCCGGTGGTACAGGGGATTAACTATGCGGTGCGTAACACGGCTTTGTATGCCGTCTTTGTCAATGCCGGCACCCTGGGGCTGGGCATGGTGGGCGCCCTGCTCCTCAACCGGCGCTTCCGCTGGCGCGGCATGGCCCGTACCTTGATGCTCCTGCCCTGGGTCGTCCCAACCTACGCCGTGGGCCTGTTGTGGAGCATGATGTGGCTGCGTGAGCAGGGCGTCATCAACATGATTCTGGTCGACTGGCTGCATCTGCTGCCGGACAAGCCCTTCTGGCTGATCGGCCCGAACACGCTGTGGGCGATCATCATTCCCACGATCTGGCGACAATTGCCCTTCAACACGATCATGCTGCTCTCCGGCTTGCAACTGGTGCCGGATGAGCTGTACGAGGCGGCCGAGATGGACGGCGCCTCGGGCTGGCAGAAATTCTGGCACATCACCCTGCCCCTCATCCGCCCGGTGATGGCGATTGTCTTGCTGTGGGGCGTGATCTTTACCGTCTTCGGCTACAACATCGTCATCATGATGTTCGGCAACGGGGGCGGCTATCCCGGCGAGTGGGGCGACCTGCTGATGCCGGCCATCCAACGCCAGTCGTTTGGCTACTGGCTATTGGGACTGGGCTCAGCCGTCTCCACCTTGATGATGCTGGGCATGATGGTCTTCGTCGCCGGCTGGTACCGTGTTTTTCGTGTGAGTCTGATTCAGCCATGAGCTGCATATCGCCAAAAGCCCTCAAGTTCCTGAATACCCGCCTGGCTGACCTGGCGCTGCTCCTGCTGATCGGCCTGGCCGTGTTTCCCATCGTCTGGATGGTGTTCACCTCATTCAAGACCAATCAGGAGATCGTGGCGAGTAGCACCATCCTGCCCGCCGCCTGGCAGTTCCGCAACTACGTCGAACTGTGGGGCACGGTCAACTTCGGCCTCTTCTTCCGCAACAGTTTGATCATCTGCGGTACGGCTGCCGGCATGGTTACCTTGCTGGCGACCTTCTCCGGCTACGCGCTGGCTCGCTTCCGCTTTCCCGGCTCAGACGCTTTCGGCCTGGCCGTGCTCGCGACCCAACTCATCCCGGGCATCATGTTCCTGTTGCCGCTGTACGGCGTGTTCGTCTGGGTCAAGAACTGGTTGGGGTTGCAACTGATCGGCGCCAACCAGAGCGCCATTATCCTGTACATCGGTTTCTTCTTGCCGCTGAGTGTGTGGATCCTGCGCAGTTTCTTTGCCAGCATCCCGCGTGAACTGGAGGAGGCGGCCCGGATTGACGGCTGCAGCCAATTCGGCGCCTTCTGGCGGATCGCCCTGCCCCTGGCCGCGCCCGGCATTGTCGCCACGGCCATCTACGTCTTCCTCACCGCCTGGGACGAACTGCTCTTTGCCTGGGTCCTGAATGTGACGACGATCCCCGTCGGCATCCGCCTGTACGTTGGGCAGTACGTCAATCGTTTCGACCTGATGGCGGCCGCCTCGGTTGCGGTCACCATCCCGGTGGCGCTGATCTTCTTCCTGCTCCAGCGCCAGATGATCTCGGGCCTGACGGCCGGCGCGGTGAAAGAGTAATACGATTAGGAGTTAACTTGACTTTGAATTCGCAACTCATCGTATTTCCGCCTGATTTCACCTGGGGGGCGGCGACTGCTGCTTACCAAATCGAAGGCGCCTGGAACGAAGACGGAAAAGGCGAATCGATCTGGGATCGTTTTTCGCACACACCGGGCAAGGTCCGCGACGGTAACACCGGTGATGTGGCCTGCGACCACTATCACCGCTACGCCGAGGATATCGCCCTGATGGGACGGCTGGGCCTGAAGGCCTATCGCTTTTCGATCGCGTGGCCGCGCGTGATTCCCGGCGGCTGCGGCCCGGCCAACCTGGCCGGCCTGGACTTCTACGACCGGTTGGTGGATGCGCTGCTCGCGGCCAACATTCAACCGTTCGTTACGCTCTATCATTGGGATTTGCCCCAGGCCTTGCAGGAGCGCGGCGGATGGGGGAATCGCGATGTCTGTGGCAGCTTTGCCGAGTATGCCGCGCTAATGGCGCGCCGCCTGGGCGACCGCGTGCGCCACTGGACGACGCTCAACGAACCCTGGGTGATTGCCTTCGAAGGCCATCGCAGCGGCCGGCACGCACCGGGTCTGCAAGATGAAAGACTCGCACTCCAGGTCGCGCACCATTTGCTCGTCGCCCACGGCCTGGCGGTGCAGGCCATTCGCGCCAGCGAAGCCCAGGCCGAGGTGGGGATCGCCCTCAATCTTTGGCCGGTAGACCCGGCGACCGATTCGCCCGCCGATCGCGGCGCGGCGGAGCAGGCCTGGCAAAAGGACTGTGTGTGGTTCCTCGACCCGCTCTTTCGCGCGCATTACCCTCCCGCCGTGTGGCAGGCCCACGGCGCGAACGTGCCCACGGTCCAGCCCGGTGACCTGGCGCTGATTTCGCAGCGCCTCGATTTCCTGGGCGTGAACTTTTATGCGCGGAGTGTACTGGGGGCGAGCGGTGCCGTCTCGCGCGTGCCGGGCACCGAGTACACGGAGATCGGTTGGGAAATACACCCACCGGCGCTCCGGCGACTGCTGGTACGCCTGCACCGTGAATACCGTCTGCCGCCGCTCTACATCACGGAGAACGGCGCGGCGTTCGCGGACGAGCTCAGCTCGGACAAACGCGTGCACGACCCGCGCCGCGTGACCTATCTACGCGAGCATCTCATTCAAATACGGCAGGCGATGGATGACGGGGTGAACGTACGGGGCTATTTTGTGTGGTCTCTGCTGGATAACTTTGAATGGGCTCACGCTTATTCTAAGCGCTTCGGCCTGGTCTACGTAGATTATGCCACCCAGCAGCGCATTGTGAAAGACAGCGGGGAATGGTACGCGCAGGTCATTGCGCGCAATGGGCTGGAGTAGATTTCCGGGCTAATGTCCGGGATTGCGCTGTTGCAGGTCTGAATAGCCCCAAATGGCAACGTTAC
>JBBITV010000077.1:0-11551 GCA_037440585.1 Chloroflexota bacterium | reverse complement strand
GGATTCATTGATCCGAATTGGCAGCCACATGCTGACTTCAAGAATGATACCCAGGGTATCTGGCTGCACAACTTCATCTGGGCGGGGATCAATCCGGGAGGGATGATTGCATCTTACTGGTACGAGAATAGCCATATCTACAGCCAAAAGCCAGACGGAACGTACAGTTTCGATTTCAGGGATCGATATCGCGCCTATTACAATTTCATTCAGGATATTCCATCAGGATATTCCATTGAATAACGGTCATTATCAAGATGCCCAGGCGACTGTCTCCGGCACTGACCTCCGCGCGTGGGGACAGAAAGACCTGGCGAATGGCCGCGCCCACCTGTGGATTCAAAACAAGAAACACACCTGGAGGAATGTAGTTGGCGGCGTGGCAATACCGGCCGTCTCCGGAACCGTTGAAGTATCGGGATTAAAGGAGTTTAAAAGCTATGCCATCGAATGGTGGGATCCCTACCAGCCCGACATAAGCCGGCAAATCATACGCATCGATACAGCCGTGGCGCGAGCCAATGGGGCAATCACGATCACCGTGGATAAGCTGGCAAATGACATTGCAGTCAAAATAACCATGCCACCGTTGTGCAGCAGCGCCCCAAGATACGACCTCAATTGCGATCAGCGCGTGGACGTCGGGGACCTGATGTTGGTAGCCGGGCGTTGGGGTACCCGTGCGGGCAACCCGGAGTACGATGCCCGCTATGACCTGAGCCGCAGCGGTACTATAGACGTCGAGGACCTCAGGCTCCTGGCAGCCCGCTGGCGCGATGATCGTTAGGACTGGACGATTGGCTGCGCTTGTGCTATGATTACATCACTATGTCAAAGCCCAAGCGCAAATCAAAAAAGCACAAACGTCCTGCACCAGTTACACGTCCACAACCTACGCCACCTTCAGCCGCACAGGCCCTCAAACAGCAAGGCTTAAAGGCCTTTCGGGCCGGACGGTTAATAGAAGCGATTCACCATTGGGAGGGGGGCATCCGGGCCGATCCCGGCCTTGCCAGGGCTCTGGCCGAAGCCTATTTCCGCCGGGCCTTAGGCTACAGCACTCCGCCCGACCAGCGACTGGCCGACTTGCGCCGGGCCGTCCAGTTGGCGGCGGATGACCCGCGCTACCAGTATCACCTGGCGCTAACGTTGCACCGCCGGGGCGATCTGGCTGGCGCGCTGAAGGCTTATCAGGCCGCCCTGGCCCGCGATCCAAAGCGGCGCGGCGCGGCCTTCACGGCTGCCCTGGCTGCACTGGAGAGCAACCCCCGCGCCGATCTGCGCGACCTGCCTGGTCTGACCGATCAAGATCGGCGGGCTCTCGCGCCCCTGGCAGCACTGTTGGGCGGCGAGCCGGCCGCAGGCTCTGAGGCAAACCGGCCATCTGGTCTGAATGGCCTGCTTTCCCACTTCACGCAATCCACAGCCAGCTCTGAGACGCTCTGGCAAGGCCTGGCCCTGCTTGCCAGAGGAGAGGCCGCAACCGCCAGACGGACGCTTGTGACCGGCAGTGGCACACGGCTTCCACCCCGCGCCGAGGCCGTGCGACGCTACTATGCGGGTGTCGCTGCAGCACAGACAGGCGATCTCGAAAAAGCGGCCGCCGAGTGGCAGCAGGCGCAGGTGGCGGGACTGGACACGCCCTGGCTGCGCAACAATCTCGGCGCAATCTACAGCGAGCAGGCGCTGGCCCAGGCCAGGGCCGGTGATTGGTCGGCGGCGTCAAGTACAGCTATCAAGGCACTGGAGGTCATCCCTGGCAACGCCACATTGACCGAAATCGCGGTCACCGGCCTCGATCACCGCGCTCACGTCGCTGTCGCCGCAGGCGATTGGGAGACGGCCGCCGCACACTGGTCCGAGGCACGCGAGTTGCTCAGCGCGGCCACGGGTGTTGGCTCATCCCGCCCAATTCTGCAAAACCTGGCCATCGCCTGCGAGCACCTGAAACGGTGGGAAGCAGCGGCCGAGGCCTGGCGCGTGTTGCTGCGCACGCGGCCACGCAAAAAGAGCGGGGATGGCCCGCCAGATGCCCAGTGGGCCTGGGTGCGCAAACGTGTGATCACAGACTACCGGCACGCCGGTCGCCCAGACCAGGCTGTGGCCATTTTCCGCCAGGCGATCAAGTCCGATCCAGATGACCTGGACGCGCGCCTGCAACTGGTCGAAGCCCTCCTGGCCAATGACCAGGAGGGCGCTGCCCAAAACGAATTGTGGCGCATCCTGGAACGCGACCCCAAGCACGTCGAGGCATTGTTGCGCCTGGCAAGTTTGCACATGGAGCGCGGTGAATGGTACGCCGCCGAACAGCAGTTGCGCAAAGTCCTCCAGCAGGAACCGCAGCACGAAACCGCCCGTGGGCAAATGGCTCGCGCTCTGATCGAGCGCGGGCGCAGCCACCATCGATCCGGCCTGTTGGCTAACGCCCGGCAGGCTTTCCAACAGGCGCTTACCTATACCCCAGATGACTATTACGCTTACATTGACCTGGGCCGGGTTGACCTGGACGCCGACCGCTTTGACGACGCCCGTGAAGACTTCGAGCGCGCCTTTGCCCTGGCGCCGGACAAACTCGACGCTTATGGCCAGATCTTCCGCTGCTGGGTGATCGAGAAAGATATGGGCGAGGCGCGCAAAATCTTGACCCGCGCCGAAACGAACGCGCAGTTGACGCCCGATTTCTACATTCACGCCGGGCTTGACTGCCTGGTCCAGGGCGTGGCACCACCGCCCCCGGGCCTCTTCGGCCCGGCCCGGCCGCAGCCCAAACGTCCCGATCCCTGGCATGACTTTGGGATCGAGCTCCTGGACCGTGCTATAGCGCTCAGACCCGGCGATGTGGGCGTATATCAGCATATTGTTTCCGATCTTCTGGCTCCTAACCGGATGACCTTCCGGCCCGACCTGGCCTTGCCCTACGCCAGGCGGCTGGTGGAAATTGCGCCAGACGATCCGGGGGTGTGGTGGACACTGGGCCTTGTCCAGGGGCTCAACAATCAAGTGTCCGAGGCGAAGGAGACATTGCGCCGTGGCGCGCAGCTTGCCCGCCGCCAGGGCAACCGGGAACTGGAACGCAATATCATGGAGACGCGCCAACGTGTCGGCGATCCACTATTCTCCCTGGCTTTCACGCTAGGGCCGCTGCTTGGGGCATTCGATCTTGACGAGAGGTGAGAACGATGGATGAATATTACGACCCTTATGCCGTGCTTGGCCTCGACCGCACGGCGACGCTGGATGAGATCAAACAAGCTTACTTCGCCCTTGTGCGCGAGCACCCACCGGAGCGTGACCCCGAGGCGTTCAAGCACATCCGCGCGGCCTACGATCGCCTGCGCACGCCCGACGTGCGCATTGAAACCGATATGCTGCTCTTGCAGGTCTGGCCCGCACCCACCCGGCTGCGCCGCCTGGGCAGCCTCGACCTGACCGTGCACCGGGAAGACATTATTGCCGCGGCGCGTGCCTTCTCCGACCTGGAGCGTACCGATTTCCGTGAGGACTTTCGAGAGGTAACACTGTGAGAAAGTGGATTCAATGGCTATGGTCATCTTTGCAGCGACTGGCTGCCGGGGGACGTCAAAAGGACGCCGTCCCGCCGCCGGCCGTCGCTGCGTGGGAGCTGCGCCTGCTGGCGTTGCAGCAGGAAATCAGTGCCGGAACTGAGCGGGCGGCGTCGCGCCTGGACGACCTGCAGCGTATATTGACAACCGTGGCGGAGCACCAGGGGCAGGCCGACGCCCAGGCCCAGGCAGCTCACGCCGATCTGCTTACCCGGCTGGACGCGGCCCAGGCGGCCCTGGACCGGGCCACCCAGGCTCACGCCGAGGCGACCCGGGCAACCCTGGGTGAACTCCAGAGTGACCTGGCCGGGGCCATGCACGACCTGCGGACAGTCCTGACTGGCCTGCAGGAGAATGTAGACGGGCTGGACAGGCAGCTCGGCCGCGCCGGTCGCGAACAGCTCAAGGCCAACACCCTGTTCGAGAGCCAGCAGCAACAGACGCAGGCTGCCCTGGACCAATTGCGCGACCTCGATGCACGCCGTGAGGCCGAGCTGGTCGAGCTGCGCAGCCAGCTCCGCCGCGAACAGGCTGCGGCGCGGTTAAAAGTCGTGGAGCGGCTTCTGCCCGTGCTGGATGGGCTGAACGAGGCCCGGACCTCCGGCCAGCGCCTGGTGGAGCGTGCCCCTGAGCCTCAGCCAACCCCGCCAACTACTTTCGGCGCGCGCCTGGCGCAGGCCTTTGGTTTGCGGCCACGGCCCGCTGCGCTGGCTACGGATGCCTCGGATATCGCCCAACTCAAGTCTGCGCTGGACGCCTGGCTGCGTGGGCTGGCGTTTGTGGAAGAGCGATTACTGGAGGTGCTGGCGACGGAAGGCGTCTATCCTATCCCCACCCAAGGCGAACTGTTCGACCCACACCAACACGTGGCGGTGGACACGTTGCCGGCGACGGATGGCATCTTGCCGGGCACCATCGTGGCGGAGTTCCGGCGTGGCTATACCGTCGGTGAACACGTTCTGCGGCCAGCGGAGGTTGTGGTCGCGAAAGAAATTGGAGGAATAGAAGAAACATAGATGAATGAGATAGTTGGAATCGACCTGGGCACGACATTTTCAGCCGTGGCCCGGGTACGTCACGGCGTGCCACAAATCCTGCCCAATGGCCGGGAGCGGATCGTGCCGTCGGTTGTGGGATTTTCGCCCGAGGGCAAATTGCTGGTAGGTACTCCAGCGCGGAATCAATACGTACTCTATCCCGAACTGACCGTGCGGTCCATCAAGCGCAAAATGGGCACCGACGAGACGGTCGTCCTGCGCGACCGGACGTACACGCCCCCGGAAATTTCAGCAATCATCCTGCGCGAGATGAAGCGCATCGCCGAAATTGGTCTGGAGCGAGCGGTTGATCGGGCAGTGATTACCGTCCCGGCCTATTTCTCCGACGCCGCCCGGCAGGCAACGAAGGATGCCGGCGAGATCGCCGGCTTCACCGTCGAGCGCATCATCAACGAGCCGACAGCCGCCGCCCTGGCCTATGGCCTGGACCGCGTCGGCGAGCGCCAGATGGTGGCCGTGTATGACCTGGGTGGCGGTACCTTTGATGTATCCATCATTGAACTGGACCAGGGCGTGGTCGAAGTGCGCGCCAGCCACGGCAATACGCACCTGGGCGGCGACGACTTCGACGAGCTCCTGGCCAGTTACCTGGCCGAGCAATTCAGTGCGGAGCATGGGATCGATCCCCGCGAGGACCGCCGCGCGCTGGCCCGCCTGCTGCGCGCCGCCGAGCAGGCCAAGATCGAGCTCTCCAGCCGACCCTTTGCCCGGGTGCGTGAGGAGTATCTGCTGGAGAAAGACGGCCGGCCGCTGCATCTCGACCTGGAAGTCGCGCGCAACCAGCTCGAGGAATTGATCCGCACGTTGCTGGTGGGCACGATGGACTCACTTGACCAGGCGCTCAAGGACGCCGGACTGCACGGGCGCGATCTGGACAAGCTGCTGTTCGTCGGCGGCTCGACGCGTATTCCCCTCGTATGGGAGTTGGTGGCCAACCACGTTGGCCTGGAGCCCCACACCGAGATCAATCCAGACGAAGCGGTGGCGTTGGGCGCGGCCGTCCAGGGAGCGATCATCGCCGGTGAGCCCCTGGACGCGATCCTGGTGGACCTGACCCCGCACTCTCTTGGCATCGAAGTTGCGGAGTACAAGTTCGGCCAGTTCATCCCGGATCGGTATAGTGTGATTATCCATCGCAACACGACCATCCCTACCTCGAAGTCGGAGGTGTACAGCACGCTTCACCCTGCTCAAACGGCGATTAAACTGAAGGTCTACCAGGGCGAGGAGCCGGTTGCCTCGCGTAACACCCTGCTGGGCGACTATTTCTTTGAGCACCTGAAGCCGGAAGCCCCGGGCCAATTGGCGCGCATCACCGTCCAGTTTGACTTCGACATAAATGGTATCCTGCATGTCACGGCCGTGGATCGGGGCAGTGGGCGGAAGGCCGAGATGACCTTTTCTGCGCCCCACGAGCGGCTGAGCCCGGCACAGATAGAAGAAGCGCGCATTCGCGTGAAGACGCTGGAGGCTGCTCCAGCAGAAGTAGCGGCGCTGCTCGCGCGGGCGCGGCGTACCCTTGATAGCGAGCGGGAAGGCCTGGACCGGCTACAGTCAGTGGTGGCTGAACTGGAGGACGCCGTCCGCGAAGGCCGGACCGAAGCTCAGGAGTTGCTGGCGGATGAGTTAATCGACCTGTTGTATGAGCTGGAGGAATGAGCAGCCGGAAGACCCCATTTAACCTCAAGGAAGACGCGCATGGCCGCTACAACCCGCTCACTCGTGAGTGGGTTGTTGTTTCGCCCCCCCGGACGCAGCGGCCCTGGTTGGGCCAGGTCGAGAAGCCGCTAGAAGAGACACGCCGGGCCTACGACCCGGCGTGTTACCTCTGCCCGGGCAACGCCCGCGCCGGTGGCGTGCGCAACCCGGCCTACACACACACGTTTGCCTTCGACAACGACTTTCCGGGTTTGCTGCCGAATGTATCCGAGGGGGCGCTAGACGTGGATGGCCTCCTCGTGGCGCGGTCGGAGCGCGGCGTTTGCCGGGTGCTGTGCTTCTCGCCACGCCACGATCTCACCGTGGCCGAGATGGCCGTGGAGGACATCCGCCAGGTCGTCAATGCCTGGGTCCAGCAGTACCAGGAGCTGGGCACCCTCGACTTCGTCGAATACGTCCAGATTTTCGAGAACAAGGGCGCGATGATGGGCGCCAGCAATCCGCATCCCCACTGCCAGATCTGGGCGACGCAGCACCTGCCCAACGAGCCGGCCAAGGAACAGCTCTCCCTCGGCGACTACTGGGCTCGCCACACGAGATGCCTGTTGTGCGACTACCTGGCGCTGGAGCAGGCGGCAGGCGAGCGTCTGGTCGTCGAAAACGAGCATTTTGTGGCCCTGGTGCCGTTCTGGGCCATCTGGCCTTTCGAGACTCTGGTCCTCAGCAAGGGCCACGCTACGGCCCTGGATACCCTGGACAACGCAGAGCGTTTCGCCCTGGCCGATCTCCTCAAGCGCCTGACGGTGTGCTACGACCGCCTGTTCGAGTCCCCCTTCCCCTACTCGATGGGCTTCCACCAGCGCCCGACGGACGGCCAGCCCCACTCCGAGTGGCACCTCCACGCCCACTATTATCCGCCGCTGCTGCGTTCGGCCACGGTCCGCAAGTTCATGGTTGGCTTTGAGATGCTGGGGACGCCACAGCGAGATATTACCCCGGAGATGGCGGCGGCGCGGCTGCGAGCGGTGCTGATACGTGATGCGTGAATCTCTTCACGCATCACAATTGCCTTGACAGGCTATGTCTTTTCATGTATGCTTGAGACATGGTGTTCTTCGACGAAGCCAAGATCCACGTGAAAGCTGGCGACGGCGGCAACGGTATCGTCGCCTTCCGGCGCGAAAAGTTCGTGCCTTTTGGCGGGCCGTGCGGGGGGAATGGCGGCCGCGGTGGGCACATTTTCCTGGTCGCCGACGCGGGTCTGAATACGCTGATCGCCTTCAAACGGCGGCAACATTTCCGTGCGGAACGCGGGATGCACGGCGGCGGCAAGAACAAACAGGGCCGCAATGGCCAGGACCTGCGCATCCCCGTTCCGGTGGGCACAGTGGTGAGGGATGCCGAGACCGGCGAACTCCTCGCCGACCTGGTTGCAGACGGCCAGGAAGTGATCGTGGCGCACGCTGGCAAAGGTGGACGAGGCAACGCCGTCTTCGCTACCCCGACCAACCAGGCGCCCCGTTTCGCCGAAAAGGGCGAGCCGGGCGAAGAGCGCTGGCTGCGCCTGGAGCTAAAGCTCATCGCCGACGTGGGCATTGTCGGGTTGCCCAACGCGGGAAAATCGACGCTGCTCTCGGTCGTCAGCGCGGCCCGGCCCAAGATTGCGGATTACCCGTTCACCACCCTCACCCCGAATCTGGGCGTCGTCGAAATTGACAATCATACATTTGTCCTGGCGGATATTCCCGGCCTGATCGAGGGCGCCCACGCCGGGGCCGGGCTGGGTCACCAGTTCTTGCGCCACATCGAGCGCACGCGGTTGATCATCCACCTTTTGGACGGAGCCTCTGCTAATCCACTGGTCGATTTCGAAGTGGTCAACCGCGAGCTCGAATTGTATAGTCCACGCCTGGCCGCGAAACCGCAAATTGTCGTCTTGAATAAGCTGGACCTGCCTGAGGCACAGGCCGCCTGGCCGCGCGTGCAGGCTGCGATGAACCGCCAGGGCCTGCCAGTCCTTGCCATCTCGGCGGTGACGGGCCAGGGCGTCCCCGAGTTACTGCGCCGTATCGTGAACTTGCTGGCCGAACTTCCGGAGCTTGAACCCTTCGCTGTCCCTTCGCTCCGCTCAGGGCTTCGGCTCAGGGCAGGCGTAGATGAAGAACCGATCCCCGTCCTGCGCCAGGCAGACGATGCAAACATATTCGAGATAGAGCGCGCAGGGCCTCAGTTCTTTCGGGTACATAGCCCACGCCTGGAACGGCTGGCTCGCATTACCGACTGGGACAACGACGAAGCTGTGGCCCGCTTCCAGCGCGTCAGCCAGGCGATGGGCGTGGACGAGGCCCTCGCGAAAGCGGGCGCTTCCCTGGGCGATACCGTGGCCATCGGTGAGGTGGTGGAACTGGAGTGGCAATGACTTTGGACCCAGGATTTCAGACTCAGGACTCCCTGCGCCTCGGCGTCTTCGGAGGCACTTTTGATCCCATTCACTACGGCCATCTGGTGGCTGCTCAAGAGGTACTTAGCGAACTCAAATTGGATCGGGTGCTCTTTGTGCCGGCTGGCTGGCCGCCGCACAAGCCATTACGGCACCTCTCTTCTATTCAACAAAGGGTCGAGATGGTGGAACTGGCCATCAGTTCTAACTCCCACTTCGCCCTGTCCCGGATCGACATTGAACGGCCTGGCCCTTCGTACACGGTGGAAACCCTCGATTTGCTGCACCGGCAAATGGGACCGGGCACTGAGTTATACTTTATCATGGGCCTGGACTCCCTGGCTGACCTGCCCACATGGCACGCGCCGGAGAGGATCATCCAACTGGCGTACCTGGTCGTGGTCGACCGCCCGCGTTATGATGTGGATATGGACTTATTGAGGCAGACCTTGCCGGATATCGAGGCCCGGCTAATATCCCTGCACATTCCCGGGATGAACATTTCCTCGACCGACATACAGCGCCGGGTTCGGGAGAACAAGCCGATCAAATATCAAGTGCCGGAAGCCATCGAGGAGTACATTTACTCAAACGGGTTGTATCGAGTTTGACATCCGCTGTAGGCTATGATACTATCTCTGTTTGTAAAGAATTTGAGGCCTCAAGGAGCTCAGCTCAAAAGGAGGTGATAGGCTGCACAACGTGCCAATGGTTCTCACCTGTTTCTAGGATGCCCCACTTCAAAAAGAATTGAGGAGGAGAGGACACACGATGAAAAAACTCTCAGTTGTCCTATTGGCTCTTGCGATCATTTCGGTGATCGCGCTCGCCTGTGCGCCTGCCCCCACGCCAACACCCGCGCCACCCACGGCCGCACCGAAGCCGGCTGAGCCCACCAAGCCGGCAGCGGCTCAGCCCACCACTGCGCCGGCAGCCGCAACCCCCGCCGCGCCGGCCGCAGCCACCAAGCCACCCGCCGCTGGTGGTCGTCTGGCCCTGGTCAAAAGCCGCGGCAAGCTCATCTGCGGGGTGAACGATGCGCTGCCCGGGTTTAGTTTCCTCGACAAGGCGACGGGCCAGTTCTCCGGGTTTGACGCGGATTACTGCCGCGCCGTGGCTGCAGCGGTCCTGGGCGATCCGAAAGCTGTTGAATTTCGCCCGCTGAACACAGCGCAGCGCGGTCCCGCCCTCCAGACCGGTGAAGTCGACGTGCTCATCCGCAATACCACCTGGACTGTCAGCCGCGACGTGTCCTGGGGCCTCTTCGCGCCCACGACGTTCTACGACGGCCAGGGGATGATGGTGAAGAAGAGCCTCGGCGCTAAGACTCTCAAAGACCTGAAAGGCGCGACCATCTGCGTTCAGACCGGCACCACGACCGAGCTGAACCTCACCGACCAGATGCGTGCGCTTGGCGTCGATTTCAAGCCGGTAGTCTTTGCGGATATCGACCCGACGTACGCTGCCTACGAGCAAGGTCGCTGCGACGCTGTAACCAGCGACAAGTCCCAGTTGGCCGGGCGCCGAAGCGTGTTCCAGAACCCGGCTGACCACGAGATCATGGACGTGACCATGTCCAAGGAACCGCTGGGCCCCGTCGTACCGCTGGGTGACGATCAGTGGTACAACGTTGTCAAGTGGGTTGTCTTCGCGACGTTCCAGGCCGAAGAGTCGGGGATTACCTCGAAGAACGTGGACGAGATGTTGAAGAGCGCCGATCCAACCATCAAGCGCTTGCTCGGGGTTGAAGGCGATCTGGCCAAAGGGTTGGGGCTGAATAATGATTGGGTCGTCAAGGTGATCAAGGCCGTTGGACACTACGGTGAAATCTACGACCGTAACCTGGGTCCAACGACGCCGCTCAACTTGCCACGTGGTCCCAACAAGCCGTGGACGCAGGGTGGCCTGCTCTACTCGCCTCCCTATCGCTAAATCCAGATTCCGCACTCCGCTCGCACCGAGTCGCGGACTCGGCGGCCCGGCGGCGGGTTGCGAACCCGCCGCGAGCGACTGCGGCCAGCAAGCTAAGCTTCCATCGCTCGGCGGAACCCTGGTGCAGCCCGGCCATCCGGGCTGCACCACTGGAGTACGGAGCGAGATACGACTCCCAAGAGGACTTGATCCGTGGAACGACATGCCACCGTACCTTTCTGGCGCGATGTACGTGTGCTCACCATGCTCAGTCAGGTTATTTTCATCCTCGTCGTGGCGGTTGTCGCCGGGTTCCTCTACGCCAATGTTTCATCCGCGATGCGCCAGCGCGGTCTGGTGGCAGGTCTTGGTTTCCTGGATCTCGAATCGGGATTCGAGATTGGCGAGAGCCTGATCCCCTATCGCCCGTCGGATACGTATGGGCGCGCCTTCATGGTGGGCGTCTTGAATACGCTGCTCGTCAGTGTGTTGGGTATTGTCCTCGCGACGCTGCTGGGAGTTATCGTGGGGGTCGCCCGATTGTCCACGAACTGGCTGATCAACCGTCTCGCCGCAGTGTACATCGAAATCATCCGCAATACTCCGCTGCTGGTTCAGCTTGTTTTCATATACTTTGGCGTGTTCGTGCCACTGCCTTCCGTTGCGGACAGCCTGCAATTCGCCGGTTCCATTTTTGCCAACAAGCGAGGCCTCTTTCTGCCAAGACCCGTGCCGTCGCCCTCGTTCGGGTTGTGGCTTCTCTTTGTTGTGGCAGGGCTCATTGTGGCGGGCGTCCTTTGGATTGTGTTGTCGCGCCGGACACGCCGCGTGCTCATGCCGGCACTAAGTGCAATTGGCGCGTTGCTCCTGTTCCCGGCGCTGGGCTGGGTGCTGGCCGGGCAGAGTCCGTTGAGTCTGGA
>JBBITV010000076.1:0-11589 GCA_037440585.1 Chloroflexota bacterium | reverse complement strand
CGCCGTGCCCGAGACGTGGCGGCGGAACGGGCACTGGTAGCAGTAGGCGTAGGGCGCGAAGAAGACGCCGGACATCAGCGGCTGATAGCCCGCCCGGTAGATGGTCTTGGATGCGGTCAGCGACATCGCCCCGACCGTCCGGCCGTGGAAGGAGCGCTCGAAGGCAATGATGTTTGGCCGGCGGGTGGCAACGCGCGCCAGCTTGATCGCCGCCTCGATCGCCTCGGCGCCGCTGTTGCTGAAGAAGAATGAGGCGAGGCCGGGCGGGACTACGGGCAGCAGAGCCTCGATCAGGTCCAGCATGGGCCGGTGGTACAGGATATTGGCCTGGGCATGGATGATCTTACCCACCTGTTCGCGGACAGCGGCCACGACCCGTGGGTGGCAGTGGCCGGTATTGGTGACGCCGATGCCGCAGGTGAAGTCGAGGTAAGCCCGGCCTTCGGCATCGTAGATATAGCAGCCCGCGGCATGATCGACCAGGATATCGGTATAGTGTGTCCAGACAGGCGAAATGTGGGCGAGACCTGAATGGTTGAACATGGCAGCTTTCTCCTTTCCCTGGTGGGCGATTCAGATCGGAGTTGCTCCAGGTCACGCCGTTATTGTACCTAATCTGGTAGTCCAAGTCAAAGGGCATGAGACACGAGGGACTTGTTGACTTCTGCCCTCTGCCAATGGTATAATGTTTGTGTCTTATCCAATCGAGTCATTCCGAGTCAAAGGGGACTGCTGCCATGGGCTGTGCCAAGTTAAGAATCTACGCCGCTCTGGGACGAGCCGCCGGCCGCACCTTTGACGTTGATTTTCCCCACTCTTGCCCCCTGAATAGCCTGCTGCGCGTAATCGCCGAGCAACACGGCTTTGCTCACCAGTTATTCGACGAGTCCGGCAACTTCAGACGAAGCTACACTGTTCTGGTGAACGGCACAAGCATGTACTACCTGGACGGGCTAAACACCCTGGTCCAGGACGGAGACGAGGTCGTCATCCTGGCCTTTGTGGCTGGGGGATCTTCTGAGCCAGGGAGCAGAGGGGCAAGGGTGCAGGGGTGAATTCTCCCCTGCTCCCTGGCTCCCGTGCACCCGTGCTCAGTACTGAGGAGGTGTGAGATGCGCAACGTCATCGCCGGCAACGGCTTTGCCGGAGTAACGGCCCTGGAGACTATCCGTGCGCTTGACCCGAAGGCTGAGATCGTGCTGGTCTCGCGGGAGGAGTGCGGCTTCTACTCGCCCGCATCCCTCTTCGCCTACCTGGAGGAGCGTGTGGACGAGCCTCATCTGTTCCTGCGAGGAGGGTGTGTACGCGGCCGGCGACTGCGCCGAGCCCCTGGACTTCCTGGGCCAGCGGGCGCTCAACGCGGTGATCTCGACGGCCATCGAAACCGGGCGCCTGGCTGCCCTGAACATGTTGGGCCATCCCGTAGCCTATGGCGGCTCTATGAACGCCAACGTTCTGATCGCCTTTGGCCAGGCCTGTTTCTCACTGGGTACTCTGCAAGGCGAGCGGGTCCAGCGCCGCGTAGGCAATGTGGTTGAGACGTATATCCTGCAGGATAGTCGCCTGGTGGGGGCCCAGTTCCTGGGCGAAACGCCGGCGGCCGCCCAGGCTCAACAGGCCATCCGGCGGGGCATTGCCGTAGAGCGGGCTTTCAGTTTCGATGCTGTGCGCCGCCGGATGTTCTACCCGGTGGTGGTGGCTAATCCCAACCGGTGAAGGGAGGGCGACCTCTTCCTCAGTAGGTCCAGTTGCTAACTCGCGGCCTGAGCAAGAGCCTCTGCTGCCCAAACCTCTACGCCTTTTCCGGCCTTCTCTGCGGCCAGAATGACCTGGCGGTGTTGCTCCGGTGACAGGCGTACCGTGAACTGGCCCGAAAATGGCTGCTCTGGCTCCTCCCCTCGCTCGGCGCAGAAAGCCAGATAGTCTTCCACAGAATCTTCAAACGCCTGGCGTAGTTCGTCTACCGATTTCCCTTGAAACGTAATCACATCTCGGATGTTTGTAACTTCCCCGTGAAAGACGTTGGCTTCATCATCAAACTCGACACGAGACAGATAGCCTTTGTACTGCATCATGGTTCCACCCCTGCTTCTGTTAGAAAATGACGCACCTCTACTTTTATGTATATCATTCATATTCAGTAGTTCCGCATGACAAGCGGCAGGTAGATAAGGACTTGAGTAAAGCTGCGTTCTGAACTCGTGGCCGTGTTGCCGCTGCGGTCGGTGCTGCGGACTTTGAAGTAATATGTAGTCCCCGGCGTCAGCCCAGTCAGGGTGAGTGCATGCTGCTTAGTGTAGAGCGGATCGCTGAGCGTCTGAGAGTACACGCCCGGCTGCGTCCCGTAGAGAACAGTGCTGGTCGCAAACTCGTCGGTCGTCCAAACTATAGTGGCGTTGCCGCTGCCCGTGCCAATGACGCCAATGTTGCTAATCTGGGGTGAGGTTGTGTCGTTGATGAGAGCGGCTGGGTAGACCAGCGATTCTTGGCGGTTCGCGTTAGTATTTTGCAGGATGATCCGCTCAGACACCTGCGCCAACATGGCACCCTATAGAGCAGAGCAAGACCGCCATAGGCATGATAGCCCTCGATCTCGATGAAGTGGAACTGGTCAGGTGTTAGTTGGGAGGCTGATAGAGTTCCCTCAGAGGTCTGCCACCCCGAGGAGTGACGTTGAATCTGCACCCCGTTAAGCCTGTAGTAAGCAAAGTCCTCACCGCCAAGGGACCAACTTCTTTCGTAGTAGGCGAAGTTTCCTGGTAGCTTGACCTGAAAGGAGTCAGGGGCATAATCTGCCCACTCGACAATGAGCATCAGGTGAGTGGCATTGGGGTAGCGAAAGTCATAGTAGGTGCTACCGGGGAACGAGACACCTGCCGCACTTGCAACCGCGGCGAGCGTGTTTTCAAGTTTGGTGCTGATATTGGTACGGCCACTGTCGTGGTACGCCCTCCAATCAAAGATCTTGCCGACCGGATCCTGCTTCAGGTAGTAAGCCAAGAACCAGCCATCCTTGTGGACGTAAACGTGAACGTCTTGCGTCTCGGGGTAGTCCGCCACCGGCACCGAGCCAATAATATAGTCGGCGGTCTCGACTTCGATGGTGCGGAATACACCTCTCAGGAAGATGGTTCACAAATCGGTCTACGCTTGATCAGAGCGGATTACTGTCAACGAATTGGGAGAGCGGATTGAACGGAATGGTCACCTGTTACGCTGGCCCTATCCGCTCAATCCGTTCCCAGAGTCCGCTGACAGCTATCCGCTCATAACCTGATCGACCTCTCACCTGACAGGTATCCAGTACTTCATGCTCCGCTTCCCCTAACCTGCCGAGTTCATCTGTCTGGGGCAGGCAGGTGAACTCGGCGGGAGCGTGAACTAACAGCCCTTGTGAAGGTCACGAACCTTCGCAAGGGTCGCAGGCTTAGACTCTAGCCTATCTGCTCCACCAGGTAGCTTTGGATCCCCATCTGCTTGATCTGGTCTAACTGGGCTTCCAGCCAGTCGATGTGATCCTCCTCGTCCGCGAGGATGGATTCAAGCAGAGCACGAGACCCGTTGTCGCCGACCTCGACTGCCAGCCGGATGCTCTCGTTGTATGCCTTCACGGCGGCATCCTCGGCGGCCCAGTCATTTTGGAGCTGAGCTTCGACTTCCGAGCCGATCTGGATCTGGTTCAACTTGCTGACAACAGGTTTTCCCTCGAGAAACAGGATCCGCGCGATCAGCTTCTCCGCGTGCTTCATTTCTGTGATAGCCCGTTTCTCGGTCGCCTCGTGGAGCCGCTCGTACCCCCAATTGGCGCACATCTCGGAGTGGACCATATACTGGTTGATCGCTGTGAGTTCGTCAGCAAGAAGAGTATTCAGTTGTTCGATAACCTTGTCGTTCCCTTTCATGGTTTCTCCTTGTCTCCAACGGTTTGAACGGTTAGTCCCTCAAGATAAGGGGCAAGAATACGTGTCTCGTCAGGATGCGCCAGGTGGCGATGTCGAACGCCGTAGCCTCACGCTGCTGGTGAAATCGGCACGCCTCTCTGGGAAATCAACTTCCCATTCGCCAATGGCGTGAGGCGTGTGTTTCCCGTTCGTGCATGTTCGAACTCACACCATCGCTATCTTGCTTTGTAAACCTCGCGGCGGTGCTTGACAAAGTGAACGGTGATTTTGGTCTCTGCCTTGTCAAAAGTGTAAAGTACTCGATAATCGCCAACGACCAACTTGAACACACCTTGCCACTCACCTGTCAAAGCCTCTGGCTTGATAACTTCGATATTCTCAGCCAGCCAACGGAGCTTTTTGAGCACCCGCTGGGCTATGGGCTTATCCAAACGTGCTAAATCTGCCTCACCGTCGGGAGTGAATGCGACGCGATACATCTTACCAGTCTAGCCCCAATTTGGCTGCAACATCTTCAGCGTGTATTGTCTGACCGCCCTCCTGTACCGCCGCGAGTGAACGCTGAAGGTTAGCCTTCATGTCTTCACGCAATTCTAATCCGGTGTCGGGATCACCAAACAGCTCTAAGATTATTTCGGTCACGACTTCGTGTATCAGACCCTTGAACTCGTCTACAGTCAAATCAGCAACACGTGATGGAATCATTGCTACATCTCCTCTCTGGCGATTACGCCCTTGATAATGGGTGTAAATCATCGTCGTGCGCGGGTCCCTTCGGCAGGCTCAGGGCAGGCTTCGTGTCCCAGCAATTCCTGGATGTACCGCTACAGCCTTATTGTACCAGCAAACTGGTTCAATTTGCAACTACATGGCGAATTTCGTCCGCACACGGGCCTTATCTTTAGCCCCGCGCCCGGCATACGCTCCCGCCTTTCACCTTGCACCCATGGCCGGACCGAAGGTCTCCATTGGTCGCGCATCGTCGCAAAGCCGGGGAAGCCAAACGCCTATCCGCAACATCCTCCCTGAGCGATGACGCAGGTGGAGACCTCCTGTCAGACTGGCCGGCGGGGTCAGAGACCCACGCCGAACCTATGGGCGGTTGTCGCATTAGCGTACGATCACCCAGCCCCTCGCGCTTGGCAATCATGTGGACCATCTGGACCACGGCGTCGCCGTTGCCAAAGGTGAGAGCAATGCCATCCGTGTCCTTGCCGGTGAGGATGCCTTTCTCGAACAGCTCCATGGCCCAGGCGATGCAGTCGCCGGCCGAGATGGTATCCAGGCCGTAGGCGTCGCACAGGTAGTTGGCGTGGACGATGGCGTTGATGTCGTCCACCCCGCAGTTGGCGCCCAGCGAGAACATGGTCTCGTACTCTGGCCCTTCTACCTTGGTACCGGCATACGGCCCGGTGCGCACCTCGACGTAGTTGCCACAGCCGACGGGGCAGGCGTAGCAGGCGTGGCGCTTGGTGGCCATCTTGAGGATCACATTAGCGTCGATCTTGTCGGCGGTGGCAAAGACGCCGTCGGCGAAGTTGTAGGCGGGGAAGGTGCCGGTGGCGTTGGTGTACCACATGAGGGACGGCGAGCCCCACTTGATGCCGAACTGGGCTTCGGGATTCTCCAGCACGTCCTTGATCATGGCCTCCCAGCAGGCGTCTTTGAATTCCTTGGGGTACGCCACCTTGACCGAGCCGGTGCCCCGGGCCACCACGGCTTTGAGGTTCTTGGAGCCCATCACCGCGCCGACCCCACCCCGGCCGTGCTGCCGGTAGTAACTGGCCGAGATACAGGCGTACTTCACCAGGTTCTCGCCCGCCTGGCCGATAGCTATCACGGCCGGCGATTCGCCCAG
Organism: Chloroflexota bacterium; assembly: GCA_037440585.1. Taxonomy (GTDB): domain Bacteria; phylum Chloroflexota; class Anaerolineae; order Epilineales; family JBBITV01; genus JBBITV01. Next base: position 5,829 of record JBBITV010000076.1, on the reverse strand, counting down.
CTCGGCGTGCAGAGCATCCTCGGTCTCGTGGGCGTTCTTGCCCCAGAGCTGTTTGGCGCTGCGGAGCTCAGCCCGGCCGTCCTCGATAAGCAGATACACCGGCTCATCGGCCCGGCCGGTGACGATGACACCGTCGTAGCCGGCATACTTGAGCTCCACGCCGAAGATGCCACCGGCGTGGCTGTCCAGGTATAGACCCGTCTGAGGGCCTTTGGTGACGACACAGTACTTGGGCGACGAGGGGGCGATGGTGCCAGTGAGAGGGCCATTCCAGATCATGAACACATTATCGGGACTCAGGGGATCGGTGCCGGGCTTGACCCGGTCATAGAGGTAGCGCGCGCCCAGCCCCTTGCCACCGATCAACTTCCTGGCCCACTCGAAGTTGAGAGGTTCCTCCCAGATGCGGCGTTGGGCGAGATCGACGTTGAGCACTCGCCCATTGTAAGCGTAGGCCATAGTCACAACCTCCTCGTTGTTGGGTTGGCCGTCTATAAAACAAAAACGGCCACCCTGTCTGGTTATCGCCAGGTTAGCCTTGGTTTCCCTTCGCATCCCCCCTTTCTTTCCATCCTATTCTTAGGATGAAGTGTTGCAAATCTGGGGTCTATGTTTCCGATCTTGGGCTTGGATGTGGTAATGGACGTAAAACTTGGGACGGATACTGCTGGGGCGAGAGGATAATATCAGTATATCATGACTTGGCCCCTTTGTCAACAAGATTTTGGACGAGGGCGAATTCACACCCTGGCAGGCGTTTCATTGCCCGCCTCAACGGCGGCCTTACGAACATTCACCGAAGGCAGCAAAGCCAGGCCCAGAACGAAGAAGAGCACCAACGAGAAGATAGCGACACGGTAGCTACCAGCGAACTGGAGCGCCAGGCCGAAGAGGAGCGGCCCCAGCCAACTGATGCCGCGTTCGCTCACCTCGTATAGACTAGAATACCCAATGAGTGTAAGATCGCGAACCTGGGCAAACCAACCTAACTGAAAAGCAATTGCGAGGCACAGTGAGTTCAATGTTATGGTGTTTTAGAGTTATGAAGGTTATACTCCAATTCCATTAGACGTGAATCTTTCGTATCTACCATAATCAGGTGATAAATATCCGCAGGAAGTTCCAGGCGGTCATTTGCGTCGAAACCTAGCGAAGCTTCGCCTCAAACCGACCAGAGGCGGTCGGGTTGAGGTGCTGGATTTGCTCGTTGAGCCGTGAGCAAGTATAGTTGCTGGCGGAGGTGGAAGAAAAATGGCGAACATCAACGATCTGCTCCGCGAGCACGTCACGCTCGACATCCAGTGTCTGGACCGCATCTATGTGAACGGCTATGTGCCGAAGTTGCAGGTGCCGGGGCAACTGGTGACGTTCCTGGTTCAACGCGGGCGACTGCGGCGCTGATCCACACGCATACGGCGTCCCTGTACTACTTGCAGGGGCAATACGACCAGGCAGAGACCGCCTGCCGGCAAGCGTTGGGCCTGCGGCCTACGCACGACGTAGCCTGGCCATCTGGGAGCGCCTGGGGAATCGGCATCGCGTTGCTGAGCTCCGTGATAACCTGGGCACGCTGCACTTCTACCGGGGCGAGATTAGCCAGGCCCAAAAACTCTACGAGCAAAGCCTCGCCTTCTGGGACAGTGTGGGCGCCAGAGACAACGTGGGCTATGCGCGGCTGAACCTCGGCAGCATTTACCTCAATCGGGGCGAATGGGACACAGCGCAAGTTTACTACACGCAGGCGCTTATGGCCTGGCAACAGGTGAAAAGCCACAAATTGACCGCCCTGGCATACAACAATCTGGGCCTCCTGGAGATCGCGAGAGGTGAATACGAGAAAGCCCGCGAGTATCTGCAGCAAAGCCTGGCAGCCGATCCAGGCGCGGAGAACTACCGGGCTCTGAGCGAAGCCGAACTGGGATTGGACCATCTCGACGCCGCGTGCGACTATGCTCAGCAATCGCTCGAATTGGCGCGGGAAGCCCACATGTCGTTCGAGGAGGGCGTGACGTTGCGCGCTTTGGGTCGGGCGTACCAGGCGCTGGGCGCCATCGACGAGGCCAAAGCATGTTTCGCCGCAAGCTTATCCGTGTTGAAAGACCTGGGTAGTCGCTACGAGATGGCGCGTACCCTGTGCCTCTAGGTAGTCCGGAGGAATCGGATTTCCCCCAGGCGTTTGCCCGTCGAGGCGCCAGCCTGGTCGGCAATACCGGCTGGGGCTACAGCATCGTAGATGGGTTTGGCCTCTCGGAGACACTCATCAAACGGCCTGCCCATGCTCCGTGTAGTGACACCGCAGGGCGCGACCGTGATAGCCTTGGTCAACCGGTCTCGCTGGATGGGGCTGGACCAAATGACCCAACAGGAGGTCGGCGCCGCCCAACCCGTCAAGCTCTTGAAGGCACAGCAGACCGGCCCCACATTGGAAGAGCGCCGTCTCTGGTTCAGCACGCTAGCCCCACTGACCACGACCTGGGGCACTTACTACACCTACCGTGGCGACGCCCAGGCCGACCCGGGGCTGCCCCTGCAACCCCGCTACGTGGCCAGCACCTTCGCCTCCAGCGGGCCGGTGCATGGCGTGACCCTAACTGAAGGGACCTACACGGACACACTGGGTTTTAATCCCGTCATCGCCTTGCCATTAAATCCCGAAGCAACGCCAGGCCAAGAACCTGCGCTCGAGGTCCAGGGCTGGGCGCCGTCTATCTTCTTCGGCCTGCAACATTTGCCGGGCATTCTGGGCGAGGGGAAAGATCAGGCGCTGGTCGTTTTGTGGACTTGGCCGGTAATGTGGCTGTGGATGACAATTACGGGCTGTACTACGGATCGTATGCTCTGATCGGAGATGTGGTCTTCGATCGTGCCACACGAAGTCCAGGTCGTCGGCGGGGATGTTGAGCATGGGGCAGAGGTTGAAGCGCGCCTCCCGTTCGTCGTAGAGGACGTTGAGGCCGGCGCGGTAGTCAGCGGAGAGGGTAGTCCTGTTGACGCGGACGGGAAACGGTGATATTATTCAGAGCATGGATAATATCTATTCAAGGCGCGAAATAGAATACCTACCGCGTTGGATTACCCCACGCCTGCAAGCCGCCGTGCGTGAGCATCGTATTGTTGTTCTGACAGGCGCGCGCCAGGTCGGCAAAAGTACTCTGTTGCAACGCGCAGAGCCCTTTGCCAGGTGGAAGTATCTGACCCTGGATGACTATGATGTCTTGCGACAAGCAGAGACCGCCCCCCAGGCCCTCTGGGCTGGCGCAGACCAGGTCGTGCTCGACGAAGTCCAGAAGGCCCCGGCGTTGCTCTCGGCCGTGAAACAGGCGGTTGATCAAAGCCGGAAGCCGATCCAATTTGTCCTTTCGGGATCGGCCAATCTGCTCTTGATGCGCCAGGTGAGCGAAAGTTTGGCCGGCCGCGCGGTATACTTTGTGCTGGCGCCCATGACCCTGGGTGAAACTCAGCGCCAACCCGCGCCTGCGATCCTGGGAGAACTCCTCCAGGGAAACTGGCCTGGGGAAGGGAGCGCCATCCACGGGACCATCGATTTCCTGCACCTTCTACTGCGCGGATGGATGCCGGCCCTCCTGTCTCTCTCAGGACCAACAGCCTGGTTGGAGTGGTGGGAAGGCTATGTCGCTACGTATCTCGAACGCGATCTACGCCAGATATCCCAGATTGATTCTCTTTCGGATTATCGCCGTGTGATGGAGCTCCTGGCGCTACGCACCGGGCAATTACTGAACCAGTCCGAAGTCGCGCGCGATGCGCGACTTTCCCAACCTACTGTACACCGCTATGTCAATTTGCTGGAAGCCACCTATCTCCTCCAGCGTCTGTCGGCCTTTACTGCGAGCCGGACGACACGTCTCCTCAAGTCCCCTAAAGTCTACTGGACTGATCCCGGCCTGGCGATTTTCCTCGCCGGCTATTTTGACGTCGCCAGCCTGATGGCCGCTCGCGAGCTCGGTGCGTTCTTTGAGACCTGGGTGCTGCATCATCTCCGTGTGCTGGCGGAATTGCTGACACCCCGTGGACGCTTGTTCTTCTGGCGCACGACTGCCGGCCACGAAGTCGACCTGGTCGTCGAGCAAGGCCAACGCTTGCTCGCCATTGAAATCAAGATGAATGAGGTCGTACGTTACGCAGATGCGGATGGACTGCGCCTTTTCCTGAAAGAGCACCCCAAGGCGGTCGGCGGCGTTTTGATCTATCGTGGGCAGGCGATTCGATACCTGGATGAGCACATTCTCGCACTGCCGTTGAGCCTCGTCCTTGGCCTGTGATGCTCATCCCCACAGTTAATCCTCATTAAAGCGGAGGGTCTCCTTGCTCGCCAGCTTCTCCACGATCCGCCTCGCAATCAATTCCAGGTGCGCATCGTGCCACACAAAGTCCAGGTCGTCGGCGGGGATGGTGAGCATGGGGGAGAGGTTCAAGCACGCCTCCCATTCGTCGTAGAGGGTGTTGAGGCGGGAGAGGTAGTCCGGGGAGATGGTGCGCTCGTAGGCGCGGCCGCGCTGCTGGATGCGCTGAAGCAGCGTCGGCACGGAGGCCTTAAGGTAGACGATCAGGTCCGGGGTGGGGAGAAAAGCGGTCATCGACTCGTAGAGGGAGCGGTAGGTTCGCCAATCCCGGTCGCTGATGTACCCCTGGCGGTAGAGGTTGGTGGCGAAAATCTCCGCGTCTTCGTAGACGCTGCGGTCCTGGATGGTGTCGGCGGAGTTGTCCAGGATTTGCTTGAGGTGTTTGAGGCGGGTGGAGAGAAAGAAGAGCTGGGAGTGGAATGCCCAGCGGGCCATGTCGGCGTAAAAGTCGGCCAGGTAGGGGTTGTCCTCAACGGCTTCGTAGAACGGCTGCCAGCCGAGACGCTGGCTGAGGAGCGCCGTCAGGCTGGACTTGCCGACCCCGATGTTGCCGGCGATGGCGATGAAGCGTTTCATGTTGACACTCCCGCGTCGCGCGCAATCCTGTGCAGCGCCTCCATACACGCCTCCAGTTCGTCGCGTAGTGCCGGCCGCCATTGGTCCAGGGCTTGGGCATAGGCCAGTTTGCGATCGGCGAGCGTGAGATCCAGGCGCTCTGCCGCCTGGCGGACCCGGATCAACTCTCGCGCCAGTGCCCCTATCTGCGCCTGTAAAGTCGCGAATTCGACGAGCAGGTCTCCTTCCAGGCTATCGCGTCTATTGACCTCACCAGTGACTTCGGCTATCATTCCGGCCGGCAGAGTGCTGGCAGGCTGTGGCTCGGCCAGCGGGATTGACAGCGGCAGCGCCGGCTGGTAGGTGCCGAGGCCCAGTGCCGAGCGGATGCGCTGGACGACGTAGGCCTGGTGTTCCGGCTCACCGACCAGGTTGAGGCGATTGGTGTCGATGGAGAGGACCGGCGCCTGGCGGTAAGCGGCGAAGAAGCCCGTGTAGGCCTGGTTCAGCGATTCGATGTAGCTGCGATCCATGTCCCGCTCGTAGGGCCGGTCACGGGCGGTGATGCGTTGCATGAGCACGTCGGTGTCGGCGCGGAGGTAGACCAGCAGGTCGGGCCGGGGGATGCGCTCGGCCATGATGGCGTGCACCCGGTCGTACATCTCAAGCTCGTCACCCTGCAGGTTGAGGTGGGCGAAGATCAGGTTCTTGTCGAAGCTGTAGTCGCTGATCAGGGGGCCGCGGGCCAGGGCGCGCGGCACGACTTCGTGCTGCTGCCGGTAGCGGCTGAGCAGGAAGAAGATCTGGGTCTGAAAAGCGTAGCGCGCCCGGTCGGCGTAGAAGAGGGCCAGGAAGGGGTTCTCTTCAAATACCTCCAGGAGAATCTCGGCGTGTAGCTCTGCCTGGAGCA